>DATKBQ010000289.1:0-8571 GCA_035546375.1 Planctomycetota bacterium
GAGACCAGGATCAGCTCGAGGACGCGCGCCTGGAGCTCGGGGTCCGAGTCCGCGTGCTGGGCCAGCAGCCACGCGTCGCGCGCGGCCTCGCGGCCGGCGGGCTCGGCACCGGGCCAGCCGACCTCGTCGACGATCGAGCGCAGGCGGGCGGTGTGCCGCGCGTCGGCCTCGGCCAGCGCGACGAGCAGGTCGGTCGCTTCCTTGCCGAGCGGCCCGTCCGGCAAGGCTGCGAGCCGCGCGCGCAGCTCCTGATCCTCGCGCGCCATCGCCCTCAGCTCGGTCGCGATCTCCGCCAGCCGAGGCGAGTCGGGCTCGGGCACGCCCGCGAATGCCGGGCGGCTGGACGGCGCCGTGCGCTGCACGCGGTCCGGCGCCGCGCATGCCGCCAGGGCGAAGAGCAGCGCGCCGGCGGCGGCGATCTTCCCCCGGACGGCTCGCAGGCGGGTCATCGTGAGGGACGATCATCGCCGCCGGCAGCCGCCCGCGGAAGGCATCGCTCCCGGCAGCCGCCGGCGAAGGCATCGCCGCCGGCGTGCGCCGGCGGAAGGCCCGGGCCTCAGGAGGCGGGCGTGGCCGGCTCCGGGGCCATCTCGAGCGCCACCGCGGCAGCGTGCACCACGGCGGCGATGCGCACCGCGTCGTGCACGTGGTCCTCGGTGAGCCCGCCGTCGAGCACCGCCTTCTCGTGGGCCTTCACGCAGGCCTCGCAGCCGTTGAT
Source organism: Planctomycetota bacterium (assembly GCA_035546375.1). Classification (GTDB taxonomy): domain Bacteria; phylum Planctomycetota; class UBA1135; order UBA1135; genus DATKBQ01. The sequence continues at coordinate 719 of DATKBQ010000289.1, forward strand.
GGCGCTCACGGCCAGCGAGAAGAGTTCCAGGTCGACGCGGCTGGTCGCCGGCTGCGCCAGGCGGTTCATGCGCAGGCGCGCCGGCTTCTGCGAGTAGGCCTCCTTCGCGACCTGGTGGCGGAAGCGGTAGTAGACGTTGTTCATCGCCATCAGGGCCGCCGCCGCGCGCGCGTCCTCGAGCACCGCCTCGCCGGCCTCGGCGCGCGCGGCGCCGAGGACGGCCGAGGTGAGCTCGGGGTTGCGCGCGGCGAGCGCCGCCGCCGCAGCGACGCCCCAGCGCTGCGCCGGCGACAGCGCGCCGCCGGGCGCGAGCACCGACTGGAGATTCAGCCGGACGTCGCGCGCCGAATCCGGTAGGCGCTCGCGCAACGCTTCCAAGGCGTCCATCAGGCCACCTGGAGCGTCGGCTCGCCCTTCTCCCAGTTGCACGGGCACAGCTCGTCGGTCTGCAGGGCGTCGAGCACGCGCAGCACCTCGTCGACGTTGCGCCCGACCGAGAGGTCGTTGACGCTGACGAAGCGGATGATGCCGTCGGGATCGACGATGAAGGTCGCGCGCAGGCACACGCCCTCCATCTTGTGGACGATGCCGAGGGCGTTCGACAGCTCGCGCTTGGTGTCGGCGAGCATCGGGTAGGGCAGATCCTTGAGGTCGGGGTGCGTACGGCGCCAGGCCAGGTGCACGAAGTGCGTGTCGGTGCTCGCGCCGAGCACCTGCGCGTCGCGCTCGGCGAACTCGCGGTTGCGGCGGCCGAACTCGGCGATCTCGGTCGGGCAGATGAAGGTGAAGTCCATCGGCCACAGGAAGACGACGAGCCACTTCTTCGGGTAGCTCCTGTTCGTGAGCTCCTTGAACTCCTTGCCCTTCTCGGTGCTGATGACGGCCTGCAGCTTGAAGTCCGGGAAGGGATCGCCAACGGTCAGCATGGTTCTCCTCGTTGCTCTTCGGAAAGGGGGACGGTGGAAAGGGACAGATGAACGGTCGGGGCCCTAGCGTTCCGCGGGATGCGAACCCGCGCCGCGCCGGCGGCCGCGCAGCACGACCTGGTACTCGCGCACGTCGTAGCCCGCGAGGGAGCCGACGCGCGAGACCTGGAGCGCGCCCCAGGGGATGTCGTGGATCGCGCCGGACTCCTCGTCGACGAAGTGGTGGTGGCGCTCGAGCTTGGGGTCGTAGACCACCTTGCCCTCGGCCAGCACCAGCTCGCGCAGCAGGCCCTTCTCCACCAGCAGGTGGAGGGTGTTGTAGACGGTGGCCCGCGAGACCATCGGGAAGCTCGCGCGCACGCGCTCCAGGACCTGGTCGGCGGAGGGGTGCTCGCTGGCTCCGAGGACGTAGCCGGCGATCGCCACACGCTGGGCGGAGGGCTGGATGGCGTGGGAGCGGAGCAGCTCCGGCACGGCGATCGAGCGCTGATCTCTCGGCGGCATGGATCTAGACTATGTCCAGATCCGGACCAAGTCAAGGACAAGAAATGGTCTTTCTTGCTGGTTCCCTGCTGCGGCCCGGGCCCCGGGTGGGGGGGAGCGTGCAGGGCGCCCTTCGGGCGGCCCGGGAAGGGGGGCGTGCGCGCGTCCGCCCGCGATCGCTACCCTGCGCGCCGCGACGAGCCTGTCCCCAGCCGCGAAGGGAGGTCGCGAGTGATCGACACGACGCGCATTCGAACGGGCTTCGATGTCGAGGCCTTGCTCGGCGGCGAGTGGTTCCGCGTGGCCTTCCAGGCCCTGTCGGACGTGGGGAAGCTCTTCCCGAACGGCCCGCCGCCGCCGGCGCCCCCGGATGCCGCGGTCGTGGTCACCGCCGTCGCGGTGGTGTTCGACCCTCCGGGTCGCGATCTGAGGATCGATCTCACCGTCGACGGAATCCCGGCGACGCTGTTGGCGACGCTGGCGCTGGATGCGAGCGGCACCGTGCTCACGGTCACGACCGACATGCCGGGCGTGCAGTTCACGGTGCCCTTCGACCTGCTCGACGGCCTCGCCGCGCCGCCGGTGCTCCAGAAGGTGCCGGAGGAGGAAGGGAACGCGCCGGCGATCGCGCTGCTGGTCAACCTCGACCTGCGCACCAGCCCGCAGTCGGAAGAGCCGCTGCCGTTCGGCGAGCACGAGCCGCGCGGGGATCCCTCGCTCGTCGTCTCGTTCCTGCCCCTGGGCCAGGACATGGCGATCGGGATCGGCAAGACGACGTTCCCGCGCTTCGCCAACGACGCCTGGCACACGCAGCTCCGCGCCGAGGACGGCACGCACCCGTTTCCGGACGCGGAGAACGAGCGGGGGAACTGGGAGTCGGTCTCGATCGCGGCGCAATCCGGCCGCATCCGGGCCACGCTGAAGGCCCATGTGCCGATCGACTCGCCGGTGATCGACCTGATCCCCGACGCCACGATCACGATCACGATCGACATGGCGCCGGGGCTCGCCGACGGAGTCGTCGTGTTCACGACGCAGGTCGACTCCGATGTCGACACCGGCATCCTCGGCAACTTGGTCGCGGGGATCGCCGGGGGCCTGATCGGGCTCCTGATCGGGTTCCTCGTAGGCGGGCCGCTCATCGGCCTGGGTGTCGGCTTCGTGGCCGGCATCATCGCGCTCGAGGTGGCCGAGCACGTCGCCGAAGGGGCCGTCGAGCGCCGCGTCCGCGCAAACATCGAGGGCGAGCCGGCGCCCGAGCCCCTTCTCGTCTGCCGGAACGACGTGGTCATGGAAGCGACTCCCGAGCAAGACGAGGGCGGCCTGGTGCTGGGACCGACCCGGGCGATCCCGCGCTCGATCCCGATCCACACCGACCGGCCCGATGCCCTGCACTCGCGGACGATCCTGGTCGTGACGCGATACGACGAGGTCGAGATGAACGCGTCGGGCTTGGCGCTCGCCGGAGCGGCGGCCGCCGAGGAGCGCTTCCAGCCGCTGGAGGCCAGCCTGATCGGCCGAACGCGCGCGCCGTCGCCCGATGGCGAGCCGGGCCAGCTCGAAACGCTGGTCTACCGTGCGGCGAACGGCACCACGGTCGAGCTGCCGCTCGCGGAGGTCCTCCAGCGCATGGCCGAAGCCGAGCTGGCCGGCTCGCCGCGCGTGCGCAATGCCCCGCCGGGATCGCGCTTCCGCATCCCCGAGGGGCGCCTGCCGACCGTGTGCCTGTCCCCGACGAACATCCGGCGCGAGGAGACCATCATCACCGAGGCGCTGTTCTCCAGCGGCGTCGATCTGCAGATCCGCGAGGCGGTCGAGCTCCAGGACGCCGCCGCGCTCGTCGTGCACGGCCTGCAGCTCATCCACCCGAAGAACGCGAACCCTTACTTCCGCGCGCCGGCCGACGAGACGCTGGAGAACAACTTCGAGAGCTTGCCGGCATTCTGAGATCCCCCGGCCCTCGCGTCTTGAGTTGCAGGGCCACGCCGAACCGTGGCGAGGGGTGGAAGGGAGCGCGTCCGCGTCGCGATGGAGCCGCTCGGAGAGCGCGGCCAGCTCCCTGGCTGTCAGCGGCTCGGTCGCGCCTTCGTTCGCGAAATCGTAGGCGAAGTTCGCGAGGTCGCGCAGCGCGTCAGTCAGCTCGCGCCGGGTCAGAGCCTGCGCATGGCGGCCGATGTAGGAGCCGAGGAGGTTGAAGGCGCGGGTTCGGTTCATGGGCACCTCGTGCGTGGTATTCGAACGGATGTTGCTAGTCGTCGGCGCCCGCGTCGAGTAGCCCGGCTAGCTTCGCCAGCGAGCGGTGCAGGAGCACGCGCACGGCGCCCTCGGTCTTGCCCATCTGCTCGGCGATCTCGGCGCGCGAGAGCCCGACCAGGTGGGCGAGGGTGACCACCTCGCGCTGCTCCTCGGTCAGCTCCTCGAAGGCGCGCTCCACGCGCTCCATCTCCTCCTTGAGGATCGCGTGGCGGCTGGGGGTGGAGAAGCTCGCGTAGTGCGAGAGGATGCCGCCCGCTTCGGGGTCCGCGGCCTGCCCCGCCTCGCGCAGGACGTCGCGCTTCTGCGCGCGGTAGAAGTCGCGGCGGTTCTGGATCTTGCGCAGCGCGGTGGTGAAGAGCCAGCTCTTGAAGGCGCCCTCGTTCGGGAAGCGGAAGCGATCGGCGTGCTCGAGCACCTCGCGGCAGGTGGACTGCACCAGGTCCGAGCTCGACTCGCGCGCGCGCACCAGCGGTCCCGCGCGCAGGCGCACGAAGGCGCGCAGGCCGCTCAGGTAACGCTCGAGCAGCTCCTCGACCGCCCGCGAGTCGCCGCGCGCGGCGGCCTCGACCAGGCTCTTGACGTCGTCCGACATGCCGCTCGCCGCCGGCGGCCCGGCCGGGGGCCGCGTGCCGGCGGCCCCGCAGGGGGCCGCGTGGCTGGAGCATACAGCGGGCGCCGCGCGCTACACGCAGGATGCCCGCACTGCGTACCCAGCTCGCTCACCGCCTGCGCGAACAAGGGGCAGTTCGTTCCCGTGTAACGCCGCCGCCGGACGCCGGATCTGGGGAGCTGCACCCGGCGGCACGGCGGCCTCCGGGTCCGCGCGCGGCGATCGTTCGGAGGGCGGCTCGGCCGCCCCGGGCGCCGCGGCGAACAGCCGCCCGAGCCTCCACCGATGAAATCGAGCCATCCCTTCGAGTTCCCGCCGCGCGCGCTGGCGGGTTGGCCCGGAGGCGAGAGGGCGATGCGCCCGTCCTGGATCGACGGGAAGGCGAGACCGCTCGGCGAAGTGGACCGTGAAGTGGTCGAGCGAGGGCGTCAAGGGCTGGCAGGTCGAGGCGCGGTCGGACAACTGGGTGGACGAGACGCTCTTGGCTTCTACGACCACGCGCTACGACGGCGCCGTGACCAACTTGATGAACAACCAGCACAACGGCCGCGACGTCCTGCTCGGCGACATCGTGCACGGCTCCTGGGCGCGAACAACGCGCCGTTCCAGGGCGGAACCCTGTGCGTCGCCCCCCCGACCGTGCGCACGTCGGCGCCGGGGACCGGCGGCAACCCGCCGCCGAACGACTGCACCGGCTCGATGTCCTTCACCTGGACGCAGGCCTACCAGAACTCGGTGGGCCTGACCGCGGGCGACAGGGTCTTCTGCCAGTTCTGGTACCGGGATCCGGGCAGCCCGAGCACGACCGGGCTCTCGGATGCGGTGCGGTTCACGCTCTGCCAGTGAACGGCGCTTGAAGCCACGGGAGGGCGCCGCGCTCGCGCGGTGCCCTCCCTCTTCGTCGGCGGGACTCCGCGGCGCGCCCTTGCGGACTCCCCAGGGAGAAGCCGAGGGATTCGTGTGGCGCCTCGAGGGCGGGAAGGGCTAGATTCGGCGGTCTTCCGGAGAATCGCGCCATGTCGATGAAGCCCAGTCCGCGTGCCGCGGCCACGACCGCCGCCGTCCTCAGCCTCCTGGCCATGCTGGCCGCCTGCACCGGCAACGGCGGTGGCGGCGGCGTGAGCTTCCAACCGGTGACGGCGAAGCTCGGCACCAAGAAGGTGGCCGTCGCCTTCAACACGCGGGTCGTCATTCGCGAGCGCTGGCTCGCCTTCCTGGCCGACGAGCTGACCAGTGGAGGGACGGACTTCAACAACGATGGCGACGCGATCGACTCGATCGCCGCCGTGGTGAACATGGTGAGCAAGAAGCAGACCATGCCCGCACCCGCGGGTCTGGATGACGAGGGGGTCCAGGCGCAGGAGCTCGAGATCATCGGCAGCGGCAGCGGCGGCCAGGTCTATCTCGTGACCGACGAGTCCAAGGACGGGCGGGACTGGGACGGCGACGGCATGCAGGACGCGCTCGTGCTCCTCCACTGGTCGGAGAGCGCGGGCGTGGTGAGCTTCGTCGCGCGCTTGGAGTCCTCGACGGTGCACGTGCTCGCGGTGAAGCACCCGACGGACGCCACCCAGGACCGCCTGTACTTCTCCGAGGAGCTGGCTGTTCCTCCGGTTCCGCCGGAGACCTCGCTGCGCTACGTCCAGGCCTCGCAGCCGACGGTCAAGATCGTGGTGAACGCGGCCAACCCCGCGACGAGCGGCCAGGTGCTGCACCTGCTCGCCGCGGACTCCGGGCTGCTCTTCCTCTTCCAGGACGAGGTGGCGGAAGCGCGCGACTTCAACGGCGACGGCGACCAGCTCGACGACCACGTCCTGGCGCTCCTGGACGGCAGGGACCCCTCGGCCATGGTGCTGAACGTCGGCTTGGCGGTGCGCGGCGACGACGCTCCCGTCCGCGCGCTCCGCAAGGGCACCTCGACCCCGGCGGACTGGGTGGTGGCCTTCCTGGTCAACGAAGCGGCGCAAGGCGCCACCAATTTCAACGACCCGGCGCTCTTCGGGCCCTCGTGGCAGCCGCCCCAGTGCGCCGGACAAGCGGACATCGACACCGCGGACGACGTCCTGCATTACCTGGAGTACTCCATCTGGAGCCCGGACCCGGTAGCGAATCCGCCGGTGAACACCGGACTGGTCGGCGTCGACAGGGTGCTGGCGCTCAAGGCCCTGGGGAGCACGCCCAAGTACTTCGTGGCCACGATCAGCTTCGAGGCGGATGAGGGAACGTGCTCATTGAACGGGGACGCCGATCAGGACGACCGGATCCTGCGCTGGGTCGAGGTCATGCCGCCCGTACCTCCGGTGGTTGCACCGTTCACGAACGTCCTGCAGCTCGTCGCGCTGAAAGATCTGCCCGGCGGCACGCACGGGGTGAGCGACCTCAACGGGCGCTGGCTGGCGGTGGTCGACGAGGCCGCGGACAACCGCGACCACGACGGCGACGGCCAGCTCACCCACGACCTGGTGGCCTGGCTCAACCCGGCTCCCACCCAGGGATCCCCGGCTTGGGTCTTCGATCACACGAACGGTAACCAGTGTGGTCAGGCAGGCATTCAACCCGTCGGGGCCTCCTGGATGTCCGAGAGGGCTGAACGCGACAGGGTGCTGGTGGGTCTACAGGAAGCCGTACTGTTGAAGCTGATCCCGAACTCTCCCTGCCAGTTCAGCTTCGGCAGGGATGTAAACGGTGACGGAGATGCGCTGGACACGATCCCGACCTTCGGCCTGTTCGTCTCGAAATCGGCTGGCGTGGAGATGGACTTCCCTGGCCCAGCCATCGCCGCTTCCGCGTCCAACGCGGGGATCGTGATCGCGAACGGCGTCGGCTTCTATCGCGTGGACGAGGCGGCCGACAACCGCAACTGGAACCAGGCCAGCGGCATGGACGACTTCGTGCTCTTCCGCACTACCGTAGCGACGATCCAGAACAGCAACTTCATCTCCACCTTGAACAACATCCCGGACCGACCTGCGGTCGAGACCGGCGGCAACGTGGGTGCGGCTTTCATCGCCGACGAGGCCATGGCCGACGTCGACCTGAACGGGGACGGCGACAAGACGGACCTGGTCCTGCGCTGGATGCGCATCGGGCCTTGAGACCGAAGATCCAGCCATCGGTGCAACCCCGCAAGATCGTCGGCAGGCTCCGCGATCCCGATCCCCTGCGCAGGCTGGAGCGGCTGAACCAGTTCGTGAGGAGCCTCCGGCCGCGGGAAGTGCGCCCGGCTGAAAAAGAAGAGGATGGAGCCCGGCCCGTTCGAAAGCGTGTTGGCCGCCCTGAGCCGCGCTGAGGTGCGCTACCTCGTCGTCGGGGGCGTAGCCTGCGCTCTGAACGGCTTCGTGCGAACCACCGAGGACGTCGACATCCTGGTCGATGCCGAGCCCGAGAACGTCCGCCGCATGATTGCCGCTCTGTCCCGGATCGGCGAGGGATACGCACGCGAGCTGCGCGTCGAGGATTTCCCGGACGAGGAGGGCGCCGTCCGCCTGGTCGAGGACTTCCCCATCGACATCTTCACCCGGATGGGTGGGCTCCGTTACGGCGACCTGCTCCCGCATCGGCGGCTGCATCCGGGGGAC
>DATKBQ010000290.1:0-8163 GCA_035546375.1 Planctomycetota bacterium
GACATCGCGTGCGCCGTCGAGCGAGCGGCGGAAGCCACCGGCCAGCTCGCTCGCCAGCTCGGAGATCCGCGCGCGGCGCTCGCGCACGATCTCGGGCGGCGGCGGCTCCGCCTCGCCGGCGGCCGTGCCCGGCCGCGGCGAGAAGGGAAAGGCGTGGATCCGGCAGAAGCCGGCCTCGCGCGCGGCGGCGAGGGTCGCCTCGAAGGCGCGCTCGTCCTCGCCCGGGAAGCCGACGAGGATGTCGGCGGAGAAGGCGGGCCGGTCGAGCTCGGCGCGGATCCGCGCGCAGGCGGTGAGGTAGTCGCCGCAGCGGTACCAGCGGTTCATGCGCGCGAGCACGCCGTCGTCGGCCGACTGCATCGGCATGTGGAGGTGGGGCGCGATGCGCTCGGGGTGCTCGGCCATGCACGCGAGGAGCGCGCCGTCGACCTCGGTCGCCTCGATGGAGGAAAGGCGCAGGCGATAGTCGATGGGCTCTCCCCCGCCGTCGCGCGGATCCAGCGCCGCGAGGACGGCCAGGAGGTCGGCCAGGCGCTCGCCGCGCTCGCGGCCCCAGTGGCCGATGTGGATGCCGCACAGGACCAGCTCGCGGTAGCCGGCCTGGATCAGGCGCAGGGCCTCGGCCGCAAGCTCCGCGGCGGGCCGCGAGCGGCTCCGCCCGCGCACCTTCGGGATGATGCAGAAGGCGCAGGCCATGTCGCAGCCGTCCTGGATCTTGAGGAAGGCGCGCGTGTGGCCTGCGAACTCGGTGATGCCGGCGGGGATGCCGAGCTCCTCGGGGTCGAGCTCGTGGCCGAGCTCGCGCAGGAAGTGGACCGGCAGCTTGGCCTCGCCGTTGCCGAGCACCCAGCGCACGCCGGGCAGCTCGCGCAACGCCTCCGGCTCGCTCTCGGCCAGGCAGCCGGTCATCGCGATTCGCGCCTGGGGGTTCTCGCGCGCGATCCGCCGCGCGAGCTGGCGCGCCTTGCGCCCGGCCTCCGCGGTCACCGTGCAGGTGTTGACGACCACCAGCTCGGCCGCGCCGTCCTCTTCCTCCCGCCAGCCGCGCCGGAGCAGCGCTTCGCGCAGGACCTGGGTGTCGTACTGGTTGGCCTTGCAGCCGAAGGTCACGAAGCGCACGCGCACGGCGAGATCCTAACGAGGCAAGCCTCGGACCGATGAACGCGATCTGACGCTCGACGGGTCCTTCCGGCTTCGAACGCGACCCCCGGAAGCCGATCGACGCGCCGCGCCTGCTGGCGCGGCTGCGGCACAGGCGCTACGCGCGTGCCGCGAGCTAGCCGTCTTGGCCCCGACAATCCGACCTCGTTCGGAGGCTCCTGCTGGGCCAAGACATCTAGCCGCCTCGGCGAAGGGGATCGAGCCGCGGTCACGGCTTCCCCCGGAGCGCGTACACTCCCGCCGCCGATGCTGCTCGCCGTCTTGATCGCCGCCGTCGTCCTGCTGGCCTGGGCGAACGGTGCCAACGACAACTTCAAGGGCGTCGCGACCTTGTACGGCTCGGGGGCGCTGGGCTATCGCGCCGCGCTCGGCTGGGCCACCGCGGCCACGCTCGCCGGCAGCGCGCTGTCGCTCGCCATCGCGGGGGGCCTGCAGGCGCGGTTCGCCGGCAAGGGAATCCTCCCGCAGGAGCTCGAGGCCAGCCTCCCGGCCCTCGCCTCGATCGCGCTCGCTGGAGCGGCGACGATCCTGCTCGCGTCGCGCCTGGGACTGCCGACCTCGACCACCCACGCGCTGACCGGAGCGCTGCTCGGGGTGGCGCTGGCCGCCGGCACGCCCTGGAGTGCGCTCGCGCCGATAGGACTCTTGTTCGCGCTGCCGCTGATCCTCGGCCCGGTCCTGGCGATTGCCCTGGCCTGGCCGGCGGCGCGGCTCGCGGCCAAGTCCCGCTTGCGGGACCCCGCCTCGGATCCATGCGCTTGCTTGACCACGCTCGCGCCGGCTGCAGCAGCGGGTACGAGCCTGGCATCGGTTGCAACTCCGCTGCTGGTCGTAGGCGAGCGCGCGGACTGCGAGCGCGAGCTCCCTGGCGCTCCGGCATTGACTGCGCGTTCCGCCGCTCACGCGATGCACGTCCTCTCCGCCGGCACCGTCTGCTTCGCGCGCGCCGTCAACGACACGCCCAAGATCGCGACGCTCCTGCTCGCCGTTCCGGCGACCGGCCGCTGGGGCAGCCTGGGCCTGGTCGCCGTCGCCATGGCCGCCGGCGGCTGGCTCGGCGCCCGCCGCGTCGCCGAGACCATGAGCCGGCGCATCACCACCATTCCCCAGGGCCAGGGCCTCCTGGCGAACGCCGTCACCGCCGGCTTGGTCCTCGCCGCCTCGCCGCTCGGCCTGCCGCTCTCGACGACCCACGTCTCGTGCGGCTCGATCTTCGGCATCGCCCTCGCCCGCCGCTCCGCCGAGCGCGGAACCGTCGCCACGATCCTCGCAGCCTGGCTGACCACGCTCCCGCTGGGCGCCCTGATCGCCTGCGCCAGCTACGCCGCGCTGGCCTGAAAGCGAGGCCTGCTAGGATCGCTGGCGTGAGCTTTGCGCCGCGCTTCACCATCACGAATCCGATCGCCGCCGCGCTCACGCGCATCGAGCGCGCGCGTGGGTTCCTCGAGGCGGCGAAGCTCTCGGAGGACTGGATCCGGCGCATGGGCGAGCGCGCTCTCGTCCTCGAGGCACACCACACGACGCACATCGAGGGTACGCGGCTCACGCTCGAGCAGTCCGAGCGCCTGCTGGCCGGCGGCACGGTGCCCGACGCCGACCCCGACGACGTCCGCGAGCTCCTGAACTACCGCGGCGCGTTCGAGCTCGTCTCCTCTTGGGTCAGCGAAAGCCGGCCGATCACCGAAGGACTCGTGCGCGAGATCCACGAGCGGCTGGTCGAAGGCGTGCGCGGCGGCTCGGCGGCGCCGGGAGAGTATCGACGGACGCAGAATTACGTAGTGAACTCGGTCACCGGGGCCGTGGTTTACACGCCACCCCCGGCGCACGACGTGCCGATCCTGATGCAGGAGCTCGTCGCGTGGCTGAACGAGCCGGGCGAGGTCCACCCCGTGCTCGCAAGCGGTGTCGCCCAGTTCCAGCTCGTCCACATCCATCCGTTCCTCGACGGCAACGGCCGGACGTCGCGCCTCCTGTCCACGCTCTGCCTCTACCGGGCTGGCTACGACTTCAAGCGGCTGTTCACGATCAGCAAGTTCTACGACCGCGACCGGGCGGCCTTCTACCGAGCCATCCAGGGCGTGCGTGAGCGAGGCATGGACCTCACCGGCTGGCTCGAGTTCTTCGCAGAAGGGCTCGCCACCCAGCTCGATGAGGTGAAGGCGCGTGGAGAGCGCGCCATCCGGCTGGACGTCCTCGCCCGCCAGCACCGCCTCTCGGACCGGCAGGCGCTCGCCCTGGGCCACGTGCTCGACGAGGGGCGGCTAACGATCCAGGAATTCGAGGCGCTCTGTCCCGGAGTGAACCGGCGGACGCTGCAGCGGGACCTACGGGACATGGTCGAGAAGCGGCTCCTGGCGACGGAAGGACGGGCCAATCGCCTGGAATACCTTAGAGGGAAAGGAGTTACGTGAACTTGCGACAAACTCGCGACACGACTTGCGACAGGCTCGCGACAGGACTTGCGGCGTGAGCCTGGAGGTCCCCGAGCTCGAGACCATCGAAGCGGGCTCGGAACGGTGAGCTGCGGATGGCGAGGGTCGACGCGTCCAGCCGGACTCGCCTCACCGGCATCTGTTCCATCGAGCTGTGACATGCTGCGACAGAACGCTGTGACAACCGCAGCCGGCATTCACCCACCACAATCGCATGGCTGACATGGTGCCTGGGAATGGACCGAGCAAGCGTGCTGGAAACCGCGCCCGAGGTCTGTCCATCCTCCTGGCACGCGCTCTCGCCGGTTGCGGACCGTTGCTGCTGCTCCTCGCGGGTTGCGGGAACGGCGGCGGGGACGAGGCGGTCCATGCGCGGGCCAGGCAACCCGAGACCGCGAAGGCGCCGCGCGAGTTCCTGCCTCCGCAGATCCCGCGCAGCGATAGCAGCCAGGTCCGCGAGGCCGCCCGCGCACTGGAGCGCGGCGACCTCGCCGCCGCGAATCGCCTGATCCTCGCCCTGCCCGGCGAGCCCGAGGCGGTGAGGCTCGAGCGGACGCTCCTGCGCGCGCGGCTCCTCGCGCTGGAGGGCGACGGCGTGGCGGCGGTGCGCGAGATCGAGGCCGCGCGGGCCGCGTGGCCTGACCAGGCGCAGGTCTACGCGACCGCGGCCGAGCTGCACTCCATGGCCGGGCGGGTGAAGTCGGCCGAGGACGAGATCCGCCGCGGCCTCGAGGTCGCCGGGCCCATGCCGGAGCTGACCCGCGCGCGGGGCGTGCTCGCGCTCGGCAGGGCGGGCGGGGCGCGCGCGGGGTTGGAGCACCTGCTCGCGGCGCGCAAGGAAGATCCCGAGCTCGACTTCTGCGACCGGCCGCTCGCGCAGGCCCACCTCCTGCTCGGCAACGCCGCGCTGGCGGCGACCTCGCCCCTCGAGGCGATGGCGCACGCCCGCGCCGGGCTCCTCTCGGATCCCGTCGAGCCCGAGCTGCGCGCGCTGCTCGGCGACGCGCAGGCGGCGAGCGGCGAGCTCGACGCGGCGATCGCGACCTACGAGGAGCTCTTCGCCGAAGGGCGCGCGGTCCGGCCGGCGCTCGAGTCCCTGCTCCTGAAGGGCGCGACCGCGGCGCTGGTGGATGGCGACCGCCCGCTCGCGCTGCAGCGCTGGCTGCGTGCGCGCGAGCTCGGCGTCTCCGACGAAGACCTCGGCTTCGGCGCCACGGCCCTGCGCGACGAGGCGCAGCGCGAGATCGAGCAGGGGACCGCCGCCTACGCGCAGGACGACCTCGAGCGCGCGGGCGAGGCGTTCCGCCGGGCGCTGGTCCTCGAGCCGGGCTCGCTCGCCGGCCGCAACCACCTGGCGGTCGTGCTCTTCCGCCGCGGCGAGTTCGACGCGGCCGCGCACGAGTGGCGCTGGCTCCTGGAGACCTCCCGCGCGCGCTCGGTCGAGCTCCCGGAGCCCGTCCACCTGAACCTGGCTCGCGCGCTCCGCAACGCGGGCCGCCTAAGCGACGCGCGGGAGCCGCTGGAGGACTACCTCCGGCGCGAGCCGGAGGGCGAATGGGCCGCCGAGACGCTGGAGATGCTCGCGCGGCTCCCCGCGGCGCCCACAGCCGACGGCGGGGGCGACTACCGCTGAGTTGCCCTCCGGAGCGCTCGGAGCGAAGATCGACGGTCCGGCTCAGGACGCGAGGAGGTGATCATGCGCACGAACCCGATCCGGCTCGCAGCCCTTCCGCTCGCCCTGGCAGGCCTCACCGGCGCGGCCGGCGCCCAGGTGAGCGCGATCAGCCCGTTCAACGGCTCGCACTCCGAGGACTTCGAGGGCCAAGCGCTCCAGCAGAACGTGGTCTGCATCCAGGAGGGCGTCTTCGACCAGCGGGCCGAGCTGTGCAGCGCCTTCGGCAACGGCTGCTCGATCCTCGACGTCGCGAGCGCGCCCGCGGGCCTCTCGCCCAAGAGCGGCGCGCAGCTCTTCCACGCCGACATCGTCGTCGACGTGATCTTCGACCGGCCGGCCAAGCGCTTCGGCGGGTGGTTCGCCTCGCCCTGGGCCGGAGCGGGCACGGCGACGTTCTTCGACCAGGCCGGCGCCGTGATCGCGAGCGAGCCGTTCTCGATGACGCCGTGCTCGACGGGGGGCTGCGCCTGGGTCTGGAACGGCTGGGACATGGGCTCCGGCCCGCCCGCCTCGGTGATCCGGCTCGACACCGCCACCGCCACCGGCGGCCACTTCGAGCTGGAGGACCTCGAGCTCGACTTCGCCTGCGGCTTCGCCTCCACCTACTGCACGGCCAAGGTCAACTCGCAGGGCTGCACGCCTTCGATCCAGAGCTCAGGCACGGCGAGCGCGTCGGCCGGGAGCGGCTTCCAGATCGGCGCCGCGCAGGTCCTGAACCAGAAGTTCGGCGTGCTCTTCTACGGCAAGTCGGGCCCCGCGGCGACGCCCTTCCAAGGGGGCTTCCTGTGCGCCCAGGCGCCGCTCGTGCGCACGCTCGTCCAGAACTCCGGCGGCAGTCCGGCGGGCAGCGACTGCAGCGGCACCTACGGCATCGACTTCAATGCCTGGATCGCGTCCGGGAAGGACCCCTTCCTCGCCGTCGGCTCGCCGGTGAACGCGCAGTACTGGAGCCGCGATCCGGGCTTCGCCCCGCCGAACCATACCGGGCTCACCGACGCGCTCGAGTTCCTGGTCTGCCCCTGAACGCTTGCCCTCGGCGCTTCGCCGCGGCCCTACGCGAGCCGCACCGCCGTGCCGCTCGCCGTGACCATCAGCATGCCGTTGTTCGCGCCGAGCACCTCGTAGTCGAGGTCGACGCCGACCACGGCGTTCGCGCCGAGCTCGGCCGCGGCGGCCTCCATCTCGCGCAGGGCCGTGGCCCGCGCCTCGCCGAGCACCTTCTCGTAGCTGCCGGAGCGGCCGCCGACGACGTCGCGGATGCCCGCGAAGAGGTCGCGGAAGAGGTTGGCGCCGAGGATCGCCTCGCCGCTGACGATGCCGAGGTACTCGCGCGCTTGGCGGCCCTCGACCGAGGGCGTGGTGGTCGAGATCATCGAATCCTCCGGGTTGGAAAGCCGTCCTACGTCACGCCGCGACGTCGTATTCACGTGACGCCCCTGACGCCCCTGACTCCATCGGCCAGCTCGTTGCGGGGCGTGCGCCCGTGCTCAGGCGCGCAAGAGCGGAAGCGGCTCCCAACTCCGGCCGAGCACGCCCGCGACGTCCGCGCCGAACCAGCGCTCGAGCACCGAGGCATAGACGCGGCGGAAGTCGACCGTGTGCACCAGGTTGCCGTCCTGGTCGAGCTCGGCCAGCGACGGCCGCGCGCCGTACAGGCCGCCGCGGACGGGCTTGCCCAGGAGGATCATCGGCCCGGCGGCGCCGTGGTCCGTGCCGCCCGAGAAATTCTCATCGACCCGCCGGCCGAACTCCGAGAAGCACACGACCAGCACGCGTTCGGCGGCCTCGCTGCCCTCGAGGTCGCGCAGGAAGGCCTCCAGGCCCTGGTCGAGGGTCGTGAACAGGCGCTGGTAGAGGGCGGGCTGGGTGCCGCCGTGGGTGTCGAAGTTGCCGAGCGTCAGCGAGAAGACGCGCGTTCCGAGGTCGGTGCGCAAGAGCGCCGCGACCGCGCGCAGCTCGCCGCCGAAATCGGTCGCGGGGTACTCGGCGCGCGGGCGGTAGCTTGCGCAGGCGTCGACCACGCGCGCGGAGGCGGACTGGGCGTGCTTCAGGCGCGAGCGGATCTCCGCCAGCAGCGCGGAGCCACCGTCCTGGGGATCGCCGAGCTCGGCCGCGCGCTCTAGGGCGAGCCCGCCGCGCGCCGGGCCGAACCATTGCAGGGAATCCGGCGCGCGGAAGCCCAGGGCGGGGCGCGCGCTGCAGGCGAGCGAGTAGGGGATCTCGCCGCCGACGTGCACGAGGACCTCGCTGCGCGGATCATCGGCCCAGAGGTGCTCGCGCAGCCGCCCGATCCAGCCGTCGCCGGAGCCGCGGCCCTCCATGCGCGCCGTGTGCCACACCTCGAAGGCGCGGAAGTGCGAGTAGATCGGCTCGGGGTAGCCCGTGCCCTCGACGAAGGCGACCTCGCCGCGGTCGTAGCGCGCGCGCAGCCACTGGAGCGCGGGGTGCAGGCCGACGTCGCCGTCGAGGTCGAGGGTGCGTTCGGGCGGAATGGCGGTGCGCGGGCGGGCCGCGTAGTAGCGATCGTCGCGCTTGGGCACGAGCATCGACAGGCCGTCGTTGCCGCCCATCAGCTCGACCAGCACGAGGACGCGGCCGGCGTCGGAGCGCGCGGCGGCGGGACCCGCTCGCCGGCATCCGGCGGCCAGGGCCGCGCCGCCGAGGGCGGAGACGCCGCCGATCAGTGCCGCCCGCCGGTCGATCCCGCCGCTCATGAGAGCTGCGCCTCGGGCAAGCTGAAGACCAGGTGCGCGAGCCGGCGTAGGGCGAGCTCGAAGAGCGGCGGGTGATCGAGCAGCGCGCCGTCCTCGAGGCCGAACAGCGCGCGGTCGGCGGCGAGCGCGGCGGTGAGGAGAGCCCTCAGCTCGGCCGAGGGCGGCACGCCGAGCCAGGCCT
>DATKBQ010000291.1:0-4861 GCA_035546375.1 Planctomycetota bacterium
CGAAGAGCCGATGGATCTGATGCTCCTGGTGGCGGTTTCGTCGAGCGAGTCCTTTCCGCCCGCCGACCCCTGGCTCTCGGGATATCCGGTGAGCTACTACTACCTCGGCTACTGGCTGCTCGCCACCCTCGGACATCTCGCCGGAACGGCGGCCGAGTTCACCTACAACCTGGGCCAGGCGACCTGGCTCGCGCTGCTCCTGGTGTCCTGCTTCGGACTGGCGTACGACCTCTCGGCGGCCGGCGATCGTGGCGCCGGAGACCGCCGGGAATCGATGGCGGTCGGCCTTCTCGCGGCGCTCCTCGCTGGGCTCACCGCCAACCTGGCGCTGCCGCTCGAGTGGGGCCGTCGGCTCGCCGAGGGAAGCGCCGCCTCGCTCTGGTCCGAGAACTGGTGGTGGTGGCGATCGGCGCGCGTGGTGGCGGACGAAGGTCTGCGGGGCGAGCGCCTCGAGGTGATCACCGAGTTTCCGTTCTTCAGCTATCTGCTCGGCGACAACCATCCACACCTGCTCGCGATGCCGGTCGTGGTCGCCGGGCTGACGCTGGCCCTCGCCGTTGTGGCGGGCGCCGCCGCGCCCTCGCCGGAGGCGGCCGCGGGACCGAGCCCGCCGACGTGGCGCGGGCGCATCGTCCCCATCCGAGGGGGGCTGTGGCTGGGAATGCTCGCGGTGGGTGGATCGATCGCTGCGATCAACACGTGGGATCTCGCGGCGATCTGGCCCATCATGGTACTCGCGACAGCTGCCGGGGCCCAGCCGGCGCGGGACGGAAGTGGCGCTGCGGGGCGGCGCCGAGGCCTCGCCGCGGCGGTCCTCATGACCGCCTCGCTCGTGCTGGGCACGGCGATTCTCTTCCTGCCCTACCACCTGACGGCCTCCTCACAGGTGCGTGGCCTGCTTCCCAATCTCTTCCATCCCACGCCGCTCGGCCAGGTGGTGCTGATGTTCGCCGTCCTCGCGCCCGGGGTGGCGCTCCTGGTCGGGAGCGCCTGGTCGGGGGGAAACGCGAGCCTGGGCCGGGCGGTGAAGTGGTGGCTCGGGATCCTCGGGGCGGCGGCCGTCTGGCTCGGGGCCTGCGCCGCGCTCGCGGCGTGGGGCGGCGGGTTCGAGACGTGGCTTGCGGAGACGGCGGTCGGTCTCGAGCGCGAGCGCCTCACCGGGTTCGTGCTCGAGCGCTGGCGGGCGGGGTGGCCGACGCTGGCGGTGCTCGCCGGCGGTCTCGCACTGGCGCTCGAGGCGCTGCGGGCGACGTGGGGCACGCAGGATTCGCGCGGAAGGGCTGGGCTCCTGTTCGCGCTCCTCCTCGTCGCCGTCGGCCTCGGCCTGGTGCTCGCTCCCGAGCTGGTCTTCCTGCACGACAGCTTCGGAACGCGGATGAACACGGTCTTCAAGTTCTGGTACCAGGCCTGGCTCCTGCTCGCGCTCGCGGCGGCGCTCGGGGTGGGCCGGGCCTGGCGATCGGGCGGCAGCGCGCGCGCGGCCGCGCTGCTGGCGATGGTCGCGGTCGTCCCCGGGCTCTTCTATCCGGTGATGGCGCTGCGCACCAAGACCTCCGGCTTCGCGTCGCCGCAGCCTACGCTCGACGCACTGGCGTGGATCGAGCGCAACCGGCCGGAGGAGCGCGCGGCGATCGAGTGGGTGCGCCGGTCGACTCCTCCCGGCGCGGTGGTGGTGCAGCGTTCCGGCGCGAGCTACCGGCCCGAGCACAACCTGCCGAGCATCGCCACCGGAAGGTCCACGCTGCTCGGCTGGGGAGGGCACGAGTACCAGTGGCGCGGCGCGTCGTTCGCGGAGTTCGCCGCCGGGCGCGAGGAGGCGCTCCAGGGGATCTACCGCCCCTCGTCGGAGCGCGAGCTCCAGCAGCTGCTGCGGCGGTGGCGGGTCGACTACGTCTATCTGGGTCCGGAGGAGCGCGACCACTACGGGGTGGGACCCGAGCACGAGGAGCGGCTCGCCGCCGGCATGGACCTCGCGTTCGAGAACGATCGCGTGCGGATCTACCGGAGGCGGGGCCCCGCGTGACCACGCCGCAGCAGATGGACGAGCGGATGGCGACGGCGGTGCCGGCCGGTGCGTCCGCCGTCCGAACCGGCCCGCTCGTGGTCGCAGCAGCGGTCGCCGTCGCGTTCGCGCTGCGCTGGGTGGGCCTCGGTGCGCACCCCCTCGGTCCCGGGGAGGCCAGCGCTGCCGTGGCGGGCTGGTGGACCGCGGCGGGGGGCGGCGCGGATCTCTCGCGACTCTCGCCGCGACCCGACAGCGCGCTGCTGCTCGGGCTCGACGCGGTGGTCTTCTGGTTGGCGGGCGGCGCGACCGATCTGCTCGCTCGGCTCACGCCCGCGCTCGCCGGCGCCGGGCTCGCGCTGGTCGCGCTGCTGCGACGCCCGGAGCCCTGGCGCGCGGTCGCTCCGCTCGCCCTCCTGCTCGCCCTGGATCCCTGGCTGGTCGCCGCCTCGCGCTGGGCCGAGGGCGCGATCCTGGCCGCCGCCGGCGCGATCGCCTGCCACCTCGCGCTGTCGCGGCTGTGGCGGGCGGGCGCGGGCACCGTGTTCGGGGAAGCGGCACGACGGCACTGGACGATCTGGGCGCTCGGCGCCGGCCTGGTCGCGGTGAGCGGCGAGGTCGCGTGGGATCTGCTGCCGCCGCTGGTGGCGATCGCGATCCTGGCGGGTGGAAGCGGCTCCGGCGCCACGGTGTGGGGACGTCCCCGCGCCGGCGTCCTGGTCGCCGTCGCGGTCGCGGCCGCGCTGGTGGCCTCGACCAGCGGCCTCGTGCAGTGGCGCGGTCCAGGTCTCGTTTCGTGGAGCCTCGAGTCGTGGCTCGCCTCGTGGAGCCGGAGCGATCACGCCGCGGCAGCTACGCTCGTGGCCTGGAGCCCGCTGACGTGGGCCTACCAGTCGGTGCTGGTGGCGCTCGCGCTGGTGGGCCTTCTCGGCCGCCGGCCCCGGAGCACGGAGGTCGACGAAGTCGGGGCGGCCCCCGGGCGCGAGGAGCGCGCCATGGTCCTGCTCTGGCTGCTCTGGGGAGTCGCGGTCCAGCTCCGGTCGGATTCGGCGGCGTGGCTCGCGCTCCAGTTGCCGCTCCTGGTGGCAGCCGGGCTCGGGATCGAGCGCCTGTCCGCGCGGCGGCTCGCCGGCGGCCCCCGCCGCCTGCCCGTGGCCGCTGCCCTGGGCGGCGTCGTCCTGGCGACCTCCGTTGCGGTCGCGGCCGCCGCTGCGGCGCCGCAGCAACCGCGCACGCTGCCCGCCGTGCGGCGGCTGGCGGCAGATCTCGCCGTGCTGGTCGCCCGTCCGGCACGCGAGCGGCCGGCGGTCGAGATCGAGACCCAGTCCGGCGCGGTGGACGCCGTGCTGGCTTGGTACCTGCGCGGGTTGCCGGTCGACTGGGCCACCGTGGCATCGAACGGAGAGGACGCCGCGGAGCGCATCGTGCTGCGGTCGCGGCGGGTGCCGGTCGGCGAGCTTCCCGTCGTCGAGGCGCAGCCCCTCTACACGATCGGGCTCGAGGGCGAGCGCATGCACGTCGTCGAGCTCCCCTGAGTGGCCGGGCCGCGGACCGCGCCACTCCGGGCGATGCACGGTCCGGCGGCGCGGTATGGTACGCGGCTGCATGCGCGCCCGCGGCCTCGCCGTCCTACCCACTTACAACGAAGCGCAGAACGTAGTGTCCCTGGCGACGGCCGTCCTCGAGCGGAACGCGTCGCTCGAGGTCCTGGTGGTGGACGACGCGAGTCCCGACGGCACGGGCGATCTGGTCGAGGGCGCCGCCCGTTCGGAGCCGCGACTCCACCTGATCCGGCGACCCGGCAAGCTCGGGCTCGGCACGGCGCATCTGGCGGGGTTCCGCCACGGGCTCGAGCACGGGTACGCCTGCGTCGTCACCATGGATGCGGACTGGAGCCATCACCCGCGATACCTCGGCGAGCTCCTCGCCGGGATGGCGGACCACGACCTGATGATCGGCTCGCGCTACGTGCGAGGAGGTGGGGTCGAGCGGTGGCCCGTGCACCGGCGCCTGCTCTCGCGCTTCGCCAACTTCTACACCCGCACCCTGCTGAGGCTCTCGGTACGCGACTGCACGTCGGGCTACCGCTGTTACTCGCGGCGCGTGCTGGAAGCGGTCGATCCGTTCGCCGTCACGGCGTCGGGCTACTCGTTCCTGGAAGAGATGGTATGGCGCGTCGACCGCGCCGGCTTCCGCATCGGTGAGATCCCGATCCTGTTCGAGAATCGACGTTCCGGGACCTCCAAGATCAATCGCAGCGAGATCCTGCGCGCGGCCTGGCACGTGCTCGGGAGCTCGGTACGAAGGTCCCCGTTCCGGCGCACGATCCGGCGCTGAGTGACTCTGCTGCGGCCCCGACGCCCACGCTCGCCGTCTAGCGCCCGGAGAGTGATCCGGCGGTCCCGCTCGCGCGCGCTCACGGCTCCGGATCGACCCAGAGCTCGAGCTCCGAGACGTGGACGTAGTCGTCCCGCTCCAGACGGAGGATCTCGAGGCGCACGCGTGACGTGGGCTCGCCCTCGGGCGGCTCGATCGACGACCACTCCCACTCTGGGACTTCCGGTGCCAGCAGGCGAGGGGCTCCCGGTGCCGCCTCGAGCACCCAGTCGTAGCGAGACGCCGCGAACATGGCGCGAACCGAGCGCAGCCGGATGGGCGATCTCGGCGCGATCTCGAGGACGAGCGGGTTGACATTGTTCGTTCGGATCAGCGGCTCTTGAGCACCGTCGAACAGGGCACCCACCTGCGGAGCGAAGGTGGGATCGTTGACCTGGATCTCGACGTCGCCGGCAGCGAGCATCGCGGCGAGGTCGAGATCGAGGTCAACGATCCCGACTTCGCAGCCCGGGTCGGCGCCAT
>DATKBQ010000292.1:0-4126 GCA_035546375.1 Planctomycetota bacterium
CAGTCTCCGGCGGGCTCGTTCAAGTCGACGAGCGGCGAGGACGGGACCTGGACGGCGATGGTTCCCCAGACCGACGCGGAATTCCGAGTCAGCACGGAGCTCGTCACCCAGGAGGGCGAGCTCGTGGCGCACGCCGGAGACTGCAATGTCGACTTCCACGTCGCTCGGACGGCGTTGCTGCGCTACCGCGTGCAAGTGGCAGGAAGCGGCGCGCCCGTCGTGCATCCGAGGCTCAAGCGCCGCGTCGACCGCGACCGCTTCATGACCGTGGGCATGCCCGTCCAGAATCCACCCGACTCCGCGGGCTGGCGCCAGGTCGAGCTGCCCGAAGGTGAGCACGAGGTCTTCGCTACGGTGTCAGGCGGGGCCTACCAGGCCGCAGGACACACCGTGCACCTGGTGGCGAGTCAAGTGAGCGAGGTCGTGTTCGAGCTGGAGCCCGCTTTCAGGCTGGAGTTGGCTCTCGCGGATGGCGAGCAACCGCCGCCGGCGGGCTACTCCGTGATGCTCGTCCTCGAGAAGGACTGGCCTCGGGCTCGGGCGCAACGCGGCGGCGAGCGGATCCATTGGACCTGGGATGGTCGAATGGAGTCGCCCGACGCGATGCGCTCGTTCGGACTCCAGCAACTGGGTGAACTCCGAGGCCTCGCTCCAGGTCGTTATCGCTTCAAACCCTTCCCCGAAGACCTCCTGCTCGAGCCGGCATGGATCGACGTTCCGACAGCGATCCAGCCGGTCGAGCTGCGCTGGCGGCTCTCGCGCTAGCGATGCAAGCCGACCCGCCAAGGCCACGTGCGAGGTGGCGCCAGCGGACGTCGATGTCCGCGGTGCATTCCCATTCTTGATAAGGCGGACAATCTCCGGAGATGTCGTATGGCGGCAGGCCCGCCGGCGGGGCCGTCGTTCCGCGCTCGCGCTTCGCGCTTCGAGGAGGATAGATCGAGCTCTGGAGAGTCTTGCTCCGTGCTCCATCGGCCGCGCCGCACCGTTGGGCCGCTGCTCGCGCGCCTAGTCGAGGATGACGACCTTCTTGCCGCACTTGATCGGCACCTTCGGGACCTTGGTGGTGCAGCAGACGATGCAGCGGCCGAAGATGCAGATCTTCCAGCAGGTGATCGATTGAACGGTGACCGACGCGGCGTTTGCGAGGAAGGCGGCGACCGGCATGGGCTTGCGGAGGCCCTTGCCGGCCTTTCTCTCGACGCGCCGCCGCGCGGAGTCGACCAGGCGCTGGAGATCCTTGGACTCGGGCGCGTCCATTTCGTCGCAGGGCTCTTGCTCGAGGGCGCTCACGCGGCCCTTCTCGACGACCGCCTGCACCATCTGGCGGCAGCAGTCGGTCTCGAACCAGCCGACGTCGAAGCGGGCACGCTTGGCTTTCGCGAGGCGCTTGACGTCCAGGTGCTGGAGGGACTCGAGCGGGTGGAACGGGGCCTCGCGGATCTCGACGCGGGTCGAGTGCTGGAACGTCAGCTTCGGACGAGACGACTTCTTGGAGTTCTTCATGGGGGGCGCATGGATCGGGAGAGCGGGAAGCGGAGGGCGAGTGCGGACGTAGGCCGGCCGGAAGGCTAACGAGCGGAGTCGTAATCTCAAACTTGACGTGCCCGAGCTGCGGCGCGGGGGCTCGACCGATCATCCGGGTATCCGAAGCTGGAGGGACTCCACGAGGAGTCGCGGTGACAGTCCGGGAGCCGCGAGTCGGTGGAATGAAGTTCCCCATCGTCCCCAGCGGTTCCCGAGGGACGAAGGTCGGGCCCAGGTTCTTGATGGGCATTCGCTCGCGGTCGCGTCATGGTGCGAGACGCTCAGCTTTCGGGAAGCATGCGGCGCCGCTGCGATTCGCCCAGGCGCGGCCCGCGGCGCCGTTGCGGCTCGGCCGAGTGCTTCTTCGGCGCCGTTGCGGCTCCGGCTCGGCTAGGTGCAGCCCGCGGAGCCGTGCGGTTCGGCAGGTGCGGGCCTTGGCGCCGTTGCGGCTCGGCCAGGTGCCACTTCGGCGCCGTTGCGGCTCTCTCATGCGCGGCCCGCGGCGCCGTCGCGGCTCTTCTTGCGCTCGATGCGCTCGAGGAAGGTCGACATGATGCGCCGGTAGAGCTCCTGGCCGAGGACCTTGTCCTCGTAGCCGGCGTCGATGTTGGGGTTGTCGTTGACCTCGATCACGTCGGAGCGGCGGCCGGACTGCTTGACGTCGACGCCGTCGAGGCCGTCGCCGATCAGGTTGGCGGCGCGGACGGCGGTGCGGATGATGCGGCGCGGGACGAGCTCGAGGGGTAGCGCGTCGACCTTGCCGGAGGTCGAGCGGCCGGCGGCGTGGCGGATGATCTGCCAGTGATGGCGGGCCATGTAGTAGCGGCAGGCGTAGAGCGGCTTGCGGTCGAAGACGCCGACGCGCCAGTCGAACTCGGTCGGGACGTACTCCTGGGCGATCACGAGCTCGGACTGCTCCAGGAGCCGCTCCAGCTCGGCCTCGAGCTGGGCGCGGTCGGTGACCTTGCTCACGCCCTGGGAGAAGGAGCTGTCGGGCTGCTTGAGCACGCACGGCAGGCCGAGCTCGGCGGCGACCTGGTGGACGTTGTGCGAGTGCACGACCACGGTCTTGGGGATGCGCACCTCGTGGCGCTCGAGCAGCTCGTGCAGGTAGACCTTGTTGGCGCAGCGCACGATCGACTGAGGGTCGTCGATCACCACCAGCCCCGCGGCGGCGGCGCGCCGGGCGAAGCTGTAGGTGTAGTGGTTGACGGCGGTCGTGCGGCGGATGAAGAGGGCGTCGAACTCGGCGATCCGGCCGTAGTCGTCCTTGGTGATCAGCTCGGTGCCGAGCCCGACCGCGTCGGCGGCGCGCACGAAGCGCTGCAGCGCGCGCGCGTCGGATGGCGGGTGCGCCTCGTCGGGATCGACCAGGATCGCCAGGTCGTAGCGCGCCTCCTGGCGGCGGCGCGGCGAGAAACGGCGGTTGGCGAAGTACTCGCCCGCCGCCTGGGCGATGAACTCCTTGTGCGAGTCGGGGATATCGTTGGCCGGGATCGGCCCGATCGATTGCAACTGCCAGCCCTCCTCGCCGCGCTGGAAGCGCGCGCGCAACAGCGGGGCCTGGAACTGGTTGAAGAGCTGCAGGGCGAGCCGGCGGTAGCGCTGCGCGATCGAGCGCCCGAAGTAGATCGAGAGCACGAACTCGCCCGACTGGATCGGCGCCAGGCTCCGCTGCATCAGATCGCCCAGGTCCTCGGAGCGGATCCGCACCACGGCCTGCAGCTTCATGTCCTGGATCGTGGCGATGGAGGGCTGCGGGCGGTGCCCGCGCGCCTCGGCGAGCAGCGACACGTAGTAGCCCAGGCTCTGGTAGCCGTAGGAGCGGCACAGGTTGAACACCGTTACGCCGCGCCGCTCGCTGTACGAGCCGTCGGTCAAGTACGAGCGCGCGCCGACCAGGTCGACGCCGGGGATCCGCAGCGGCCAGCGGTCAGGGTTGTTGACGACGATCAGGATCGACATCGGCGCTCGTGTCGGCCCGCTCCGCGCGGGGCGGAGGCGGCGTTATCACCAGGAGGTTCGCGTCGTAGGTCAGGATCCCGAGCAGGATCGCGGAGACCAGCCGGTCCACGTCGACGTTGTAGATCTGCGCCTCGGAGAAGGGGTTGGGGTAGAGCGGATCGGCGACGAGCACGCGCCGCTCTTCGGCCTCGTAGCCGCACAGGACCACGAAGTGCCCGACCGGGAGGCCGCGCACGTCGTCGTGCCCGCCCGGGGCGACGACCTCGCGCGCGCAGCGGTAGAGCCAGGTGGCCGAGAGCCCGGTCACGATCGGCCGGCCGCCCTCGAGGTGCTCGCGCAGGAGCTCCGGTCGGAGATCCTCCATGCGCACCTCGCCGCCCAGCTCGAGGAAGTCCAGGAACGCATCCGTGGCGAACTGCAGCTTGCGCTTCTGCTTGACCTTCTTCTGGGCCAGGAGCTTGGCGCGCAGGTCGACCGGAGGACCCGCGCAGAACCAAGTCGGGTCGAAGAGCTGGAGGTTGTAGGTGTGGATCCGCGCGCGGTAGCCGCGGCGCAGCGCGTGGCAGCCGAGCAGCACCGCGAGCGTGCCGCCGTCCTCGAGCTGCGGGACCTCGGCGACGACCTGTGCCAGCTC
>DATKBQ010000293.1:0-2364 GCA_035546375.1 Planctomycetota bacterium
GCGCTCTTGGGGTGCAGCCACGACCGCCAAGCCAGGCGTGCCGAGGTGGCGGAGCTCTCGGCTCGACACCAGAGAGAGCTGGCCTGGTTCGAGTCAGCTCAGGCTGACTTCGAGCGGCGCAACCCCGTGCCCCGACAGCAGGACTTCGAAGGCGACGGCACCATCCTCGTCCACGAGTGCGAGCTGCGCGGCTGGCCTGGGCACGAGCAGTTCTGGCTGAAGTACACGTGGGTCAACACGACGGGCCGGGCGGTCGACGAGGCCCGGATCACGATCACCCTGCGGGAAGAGGAGAGCGGCGCCGAGCAGAGCGAGGAGATGGAGCTGAGCCTTCCCCTGCTCTACCGCTTCGGCCCCGACAGCAGCTACACGACGAACATCCTGGTGCCGCTCCGCGGAATGCCCTCGCCGCCCAGCCTGGACTGGTCGATCCGCCCTCGGGCGGTGATCCAGACCAGGGCTCGCTGACGCCGTCGCGTGCTCAGATCATGAACGCGCCGCCGTTCATGTCGATGCCCTGGCCGGTCACGCCGCGCGCGTCGTCCGAGGCGAGCCAGGCGACGAGGCCGGCGACGTCCTCGGGCTCGCCCATGCGGCCCAGGGGCACCTCGCTCATCGCGATCCGGTAGGCCTCCTCCTTCGGGACGCCGAGCGCGCGCGCCATGCCCTCGAGGCCCTGGTGCGCCATGTCGGTGTTCACCCAACCCGGGCAGACCGCGTTGACCTGGACGTTCTCCGGCGCGAGCTCTCGCGCGAGCGCGCGCACGAGCCCGAGCACGCCGGCCTTGCTCGCGCAGTAGCCCGTGTATCCCGCCACGCCGATGCGCGCGAGGATCGAGGCGACTGCGATCAAGTGGCGGGCGGCGGGACCTGGAGCCAGTCGCGCTTGCGCGGCGCGCAAGCAGGAGTACGCGCCGGTCAGGTTCGTCGCGACTAGCTCGTCGAAGCGATCGTGCTCGCCGGGCTCGTTGGGGCCGCCGATCCCGGCGTTCGCGACGCAGACCGAGATCGGGCCGAGCGCGCCCGCCGCGGCCTCGAAGGCGCCGTCGACCTGCTCGCGCGAGCGGACGTCGCAGCGTCCCACGTGGACGCCTTCCGCCCCGCGCGCGCGTGCCGCCTCGGCCGTCTCGCGCAGGCGATCCTCGTCGCGGCCGAGCAGGCTCAACCGCGCCCGCTCGCTCGCCAGGCGCAGCGCGACCGCCCGGCCGATGCCGCTTCCCGCCCCCGTGACGACCGCATGCCGGCCGGCGGGCGCGCTCAAAGCAGGGTCTCGCTGTGCGTGCGCCGCTCGAGCCAGCGCTCGGCGTCGATCGCGGCCATGCAGCCCATCCCCGCCGCCGTCACCGCCTGGCGGTAGACGCGGTCGGTGATGTCGCCGGCGGCGAAGACGCCTTCCACCGAGGTGTGCGTGCCCTGGTGCACCTTCAGGTAGCCGAGCTCGTCCATCTCGAGCTGGCCGGCGAAGAGCTCGGAGTTCGGCTTGTGTCCGATCGCCATGAACACGCCGTCGGTCGCGACGTGGGAGGCCTCGCCGCTGGCCAGGTCGCGCAGCGTGACGCCGGCCACCTTGCCGGTCGCGCCGGCGTGGATCTCCTCGACGAGCTTGTTGACCATCCAGTCGATCTTCGAGTTCGTCTTGGCGCGCTCGTACATGATCTTCGACGCGCGGAAGCCCTCGCGGCGGTGCACGATCGTCACGCGCTTGGCGAAGCGCGTCAGGAAGGTCGCCTCCTCCATGGCCGTGTCGCCGCCGCCGACCACCAGGACGTCCTTCTCCCTGAAGAAGGCCCCGTCGCAGGTGGCGCAGGCCGAGACGCCGTGGCCCATCAGGCGCATCTCGCTCTCCAGGCCGAGGAGCTTCGCGCTCGCGCCGGTGGCGATGATCACGGCGCGCGCCTGGTACGTGTTGAAGTCGCTCTTGAGCGTGAAGAAGTAGTTCCGGAAGTCGACCTCGACGATCTGCTCGAAGACCACCTGGGTGCCGAAGCGCTCGGCCTGGCGCTTGAAGTCCTCCATCATCCTCGGGCCGAGCACGCCGTCGGGGTAGCCGGGGTAGTTCTCGACGTCGGTGGTGATCGTGAGCTGCCCGCCGGGCTGCATCCCCTCGAAGAGCAGCGGGCGCAGGTTGGCGCGCGCGGCGTAGATGGCCGCCGTGTAGCCGGCCGGACCGGACCCGATGATGATGACTTCGCGCACTTCGCTCATGGAGGAGGTCCCCTGGGGCCGCGGCCGGGCCCGAGCGCGGCGGCGGGCGCGTATCTTAGGGAGGCCGCAGCGGAGCTCAAGGGCGGCCGCGCGCCGCGCGCGACCCTCCGCAATGCAACGAATGGAGACCCAGGAGTGGAGCGCTCGGCTGCACGGGCT
>DATKBQ010000294.1:0-3494 GCA_035546375.1 Planctomycetota bacterium
CAGCGGCGGCCCTCGCCCTCGCGCTCGCCGCCTGCAGCCGCGGCGAGGGCGGCGCGGCCGGCAAGGCCGCGGGCTACAACGTGCTCCTGGTGACGCTCGACACCACGCGCGCGGACCACCTCGGCTGCTACGGCCGGGCGAGTGCCGAGACGCCGGCACTGGACGGGCTCGCCGCACGCGGGGTCCTGTGGGAGCACGCGCTCAGCACGGCGCCGCTGACGACGCCGGCCCACGCGAGCCTGCTCACCGGCCTCTATCCGCCCACCCACGGCGTGCGCAACAACGGCTCCGCGCCGCTCGATGCGGTCCATCCCACGCTGGCCGGCTTGCTGCGCGAGCGCGGCTACGCGACCGGCGCCTTCATCTCGGCCTTCGTGCTGGAGCGGCGCTACGGCCTGGACCGCGGCTTCGAGGTCTACGACGACGCGATCGAGCCGACGACCGCCGCGGCCGCCTTCGGATCGCGGGACAGCCGCAGCGCGCGGGCGGTGACCGACGCGGCGCTGGGATGGCTCGAGAAGCAGGGGCCCGAGCGCCCGTTCCTCCTGTGGGTGCACTACTACGACCCGCACGAGCCCTACCAGCCGCCGCCGCCCTTCGACGAGCGCTTCCGCGACCGGCCCTACGACGGCGAGATCGCCTACGTCGACTCGCAGCTCGCGCGCCTCTTTTCCGCGCTCGACGCGCGTCGCCTGGCGCAGCGCACGCTGGTCGCGGTCGCCGGCGACCACGGCGAGTCCCTCGGCGAGCACGGCGAGGCGGCCCACGCGCGCCTGGTGTACGAGGGCGCCATGCGCGTGCCGCTGATCCTCGCCTGCCCGGGCGTCCTGCCGGCGGGCGAGCGCGTCGGGGACCGCGTCGTCTCGATCGCCGATCTCGCGCCGAGCGTGCTCGAGCTCCTCGGCCTCGAGCCGCCGAGGGCCTGCGAGGGCAAGAGCCTCTTCGGCCCGGCCGAGGAAGGCCGCGCGGTCTACCTCGAGACGCTGCTCCCCTACTACAACCACGGCTGGGCGCCGCTCTACGCGCTGCGCACGCGCGAGGCGAAGTACATCCTCGCGCCGCGGCGCGAGCTCTACGACCTGGCAAGCGACCCCGCGGAGGCCGTGAACCTCTACGGCCGCGATCCGCGCTCGCAAGAGCTGGAGCGCCGGCTGGACGAGCTCCTGCGCCGCTGGGGACCGGACGCCCTGCCGCAAGCCGACGACCGCGTGCGCGATCCCGAGGAGGTCTCCAAGCTCGCGGCGCTCGGCTACTCCGGCTCGGTGTCGCCCGACGGCTCGCTCGGCGTGCTCGATCCCAAGGACATGATCGCGAGCTGGCACGCGGTGCTCGGGGCGAAGCGCCTGGCGGGCGAGGCGCGCGGCCCCACCGCGGCGGCGAAGCTCGACGAGGCCGTGCGCATCCTCGAGGGCGTGCTCGAGCGCTCGCCGCGCGACCGCTCCGCGTTGCAGCAGCTCGCCCGGGTGCAGCTCCAGCGCCACCGCAACGACCTGGCGCGGGAGGCGCTCGAGCGCTACATCGCGATCCAGCCTTCCGCGGACGCGTGCGTGTTCCTGGCGCAGCTCCTGATCGCGGACGGCCGCACCGAGGAGGCCGAGGCGCGGCTCGCGCTGGCCGAGGAGCTGGAGCCCCGCCACGGCGGGATCTTCATCGCGCGCGGCGAGCTTTTCGCGCGCCAGAGGCGATGGAAGGAGGCGGAGGCCGCGTACGAGACCGCGCTGGAGGTGGACCCGGCGCGCGCGCGCGGCATGGCGGGCGCCGGCCTGGAGGAGGCGCGGGCGCGGCTCGCGCGCGAGCGGTGATCCTGCGCCTCGCCAGCCCCTACACGGGGGAGGTCTTCCGCGAGGTGCCGCTCGACGGGCCGCGCGACGTGGAGCGCAAGCTGGCTTGCGCCCGCGCGGCGCAGCGCTCGTGGCGGATGCGGCCGATCGCCGAGCGCGCCCGCGCCGTCGAGCTCGCGCTCGGCTGGTTCCGAGAGCACGGCGAGGAGCACGCGCGCGAGATCACCCAGCAGATGGGCAAGCCGCTCCGCGAGGCGCGCCGGGAGGTCGCGACCATGCTCGAGCGCGCCGCCTGGTGCGTGGCGAACGCCGAGGCGGCGCTGGCGAGCGAAGAGGTGCCCGCGCCGCAGGGTACGCGGCGCCGGATCGAGCACGAGCCGCTCGGCGTCGTGCTCGACGTCGCCGCCTGGAACTATCCGCTGCTGACGGCGGTGAACGTGATCGTGCCGGCGCTGCTCGCGGGGAACGCGGTGCTGGCCAAGCCGAGCGCGCGCACGCCGCTGTGCGGCCTCGCCTTCGAAGAGGCCTTCGCGAGCTTGCCGGATGCGGGGCTGGTGGCGTGCCTGCTGGTGGGCCACGGGGAGGTCGAGGCGCTGGCGACGGCGCGACGGGTCGACCACGTGGTGTTCACGGGATCGGTCGAGGGCGGGCGGCAGGTGTATGCGGCCGCGGCCGCCGGGTTGATCGGCGTTGGGATGGAGCTGGGCGGGAAGGACGCGGCGTACGTGGCCGAGGACGCGGAGATGGAGCGCGCGGCGGCGGGAGTCGTCGACGGCGCCTGCTACAACGCCGGACAGTCGTGCTGTGCCGTGGAGCGAGCGTACGTGCACGAGAAGGGGCTCGAGGAGTTCCTGGAGCGGGCGGCGGAGGTGATGGGAGCGTATCGGCTCGGGGATCCGTTGGAGGAGTCGACGACGCTCGGGCCGATGGCGACGGCGCAGGGGCTCGAGCGGCTGGAGCGGCAGGTCGCGGATGCGATCGAGCGCGGGGCGAGGCTCGTGTGCGGCGGTCGGAGGCGCGGGGTGTTCTTCGAGCCGACGCTGCTCGCCGAGGTGCCGCAGGAGGCGGAGGTGATGCGCGAGGAGAGCTTCGGGCCGGTCTTGCCGGTGCGCGGGGTGTCGGGGGACGGGGAAGCGCTCGAGGCGATGAACGAGAGTCGGTATGGGTTGACGGCTTCGGTGTGGACGCGGGACGAGGGGCGGGCGGAGCGCATGGGGAAGGAGCTGGAGGTGGGGACGGTGTATCGGAATCGGTGCGACTACGTGGAGCCGTCGCTGCCTTGGGGGGGAGTGAAGGATTCGGGGTTCGGGGCGTCGTTGTCGCGGTATGGGTTCTGGCAGGTGACGCGGCGGAAGGGGTTCTTGTCGCAGGGGTAGGCGGGGCGGCTCAGCTGCCGAGTCGTTTGATTCAGGGAACATGTTGCCTGATGCCACTCAACGGTGCAGGGGCGCGCTTCGCGCGCTTCGGCGGCCGAGTACGGCCGCCGGATTCCGCGTCCGGTTCGGCCGCAGACGGCCGAACCTACCGCGGAATTCAGGTAGGAAGAGCTTCGCGCCCGCTGGTGACGGCCCGATATCGATCCCTATGCAAAGGCGCGAGGAGTGGGCGGGCATGAGATCTCACACATCCGTTCGAGCCACGCTCCTCTAGATCAGCGCGCAGTCGGCCGCGTGTCACGTCTCACGACCCCGTCCAGGTGTGCGCGAAGCCTCT
>DATKBQ010000295.1:0-2460 GCA_035546375.1 Planctomycetota bacterium
GTGTCGTCTGCCTCCCCCACGGCTGGGGGCACCATCAGCCGGGGACGCGCCTGCGCGTCGCCGAAGCGCTCCCCGGGGAGAGCGCGAACGACCTCACCGACGATCTTTTCGTCGATGTCCTGTCGGGAAACGCGGCGTTGAGCGGGGTCGCGGTGGAGGTGGGGGCCGTCACTCCGTGAGGAGCCGGTACCCCGAGCTGACCCGGGGGGTCGCCCGGCGAGGCGGACCCTGGATGTCAACCGCTTGTGCTAGAGTCGGCGTCCACTCACAATATCTAGGGGTAGCGATGCGCCTCGAACAGGTCGAGATCAGCGGCTTCAAGTCCTTCTGCGACCGTCAGGAGATCTCCTTCAAGGGGGGCGTCACCGGCATCGTGGGCCCCAACGGCTGCGGGAAGAGCAACATCTCGGACGCGATCTCGTGGGTCCTGGGGGAGCAGAGTGCCAAGAGCCTGCGCGGGGCCTCGATGGAGGACGTCATCTTCTCGGGCAGCCAGTCGCGGCAGGCCGTCGGCATGGCGGAAGTCAATCTCAAGGTCTCGGGGCTGAACGGCAACAGCCCCGACGGGAACCCCGAGTGCGTGGTCACCCGCCGCCTGTACCGGAACGGCGAGAGCGAGTACCTGATGAACGGCGAAGTCTGCCGCCTGAAGGACATCCACGAGCTGTTCATGGACACCGGGCTCGGCAGCAAGGCGTACTCGATCATCGAGCAGGGCAAGATCGGGCAGATCCTCTCCGGCAAGCCCGCCGACCGCCGCGCCCTCATCGAGGAGGCGGCGGGGATCACCAAGTACCGCGCGCGCCGGCGGCAGACCCAGCTGAAGCTCGAGGCCGCGCAGCAGAACCTCCTCCGCGTGAACGACATCGTCCACGAGGTCGAAAAGCAGCTCGAAAGCCTGAAGCGACAGGCGGGGAAGGCGCGCCGATACCGCGCTGTGCGCGAGGAGATGCAGGGGCTGGAGCGGATCGTGTTCGGCCGCCGCTTCGTGGACCTGCGCGCGCAGGCGGAGTCCCTCGCCCTGCGCATCGGCGCGGAAGGCGAGCGCGAGCAGGCGGCCACCATCGCCCTCGAGTCGGAAGAGGCGCAGATGGAAGTGCGCCGCACCGTGCTGCACGACGACGAGGGCCTGCTCCAGGACGTGCGCACGCGCCTCAACGAGCTGACCCTCGCCGTGGACCGCCACCAGGGCCGCAGCGGCTACTGCCGCGAGCAGATCGCGGAGACGGAGGCGCGCGCGGCGGAGGCGCGGGGCGAGGCGAGCGAGCTGGACGCGCGGGTCGGCCCGCTGGCCGAGCACCTGGCCGGCCGGCAGTCCGAGGAGACGCGGCTGCGCGCGGAGCTCGCCACCGCGGGCGAAGAGGCGCGGGCCTCCGAGGCCGCCGTGCACGAGATCGCCGGCGCCCAGGCGCGGGCGGAAGCGGAGCTGGAGTCGGCGCGCGAGGCGCAGGTCACCGTGCTCTCCCAGCTCGCCTCCCTGGGAAACGCGCGGGAATCCGTGTCCGGCAACGCCGAGCGGGCCGCCGCCGACCTGCTGAAGCTGGCGGCGGAGATGGACGATCTGGAGCGCGAGAGCGTGCGGGTGGCCGAGATGCACGACGGCGCGCAGCGGCGGCAGGAGGAATCGGACGCGCTGGCCGCGCGGCTGTCCGCGCAGCGCGCGGATGCCCTGTCCCGCGCCGCGGCGTCGCGCGAGGCCACGGAGACGCTCGACCGGGAAGCCGACGCCGCGCAGAGCGAGCGGGACGGCCTGGCGGGCCGGCTCTCCTCGCTGGAAGAGATCGTCGCCACCCACGCCGCCTTCGACGAAGGCGTGCGCGCGCTCCTGGCGGGGCCGAACGGCATCGAGGTGCTCGGGGTCGTCGCCGACTCCGTGGAGACCGACTCCCAGTACGAGCGCGCGGTGGAGGCGCTGCTCGGCGACCGCCTGCAGGCGGTGCTGGTGCCGGACGCGGCTCACGCGGTGCGCGGGATCGCCTGGCTCGAGGAGTCGGGGGCCGGCCGCGGAGCCTTCCTGCCCCTGGCGTCGGCGCGGAAGCGGCTCGAGTGCTCGACGCTGCGCGACGTCGCGCGGGTGGAGCCGGGGGTGCGCGGCCTGCTGGCCGACGTCTTCCGGGTGAGCGGGCCTCATGCGGACGCCATCCGCGGATCGCTCCCCGACGCGATCGTCGTGGAGACCCTCGACCAGGCGCTCGAGCTCGTCGCGCGCCGCGGGTCGGTGTCCTGCGTGACCCTCGCCGGCGAGACCCTGCGCGGCTCGATGGTCGAAGGCGGGCGGGCGGTGAAGGGGCTGCTCGCCCCGCGGCGCGAGATCAAGGAAGTGCAGGCTCGCCTCGCCGCCCTCGAGGAGTTCCTGGCCGGCCTGCGCCTCCGCGCGCAAGAGCACGCGGCCGCGGCCGACCTCGCCGCCGCCGAGGCTCGCGCCCTCGAAGAGCAGATCCACGGCGCGGAGAAGGACCT
>DATKBQ010000296.1:0-4897 GCA_035546375.1 Planctomycetota bacterium
CACGATCGTCGGTCCGCTCAGCCGCCCACGAGCTTACCCGAGACGTAGGTTCCCGTGCGCTCGCGATCGATTTCGCCGCCCGGCAGCCAGAACGTCCAGTCGCCCTGGCGCAGCCCGGCCTGGTAGCGGCCCTCGGCCAGCTTCCGGCCGTCGGCGTACCACTCCACGGCCGGGCCCTCGCGCATGCCGTCGACGAAGCTCGTCGAGGCCCGCATCTGCCCGTTTCCGTAGTAGCTGACCACCGGCTCGAGCCCCCCCGGGGAGCCGGTGCCCGGGATCACGCCGAAGAAGTAGAGCGCGCTTCCCAGGAGGCCGGAGAGGACCAGGGCGAGTTTCATCGCGGGACCTTGACGTGCGGCGGAGAGCCTTCTTCCCGGGATTCCCGGGACCCGGGGCGCAGGACCCGGAGCGGCGTGCGGCGCAGGTTGCCGTCGCCGTCGATCTCGATCAGCTCGCCCGGCTCGTAGAGCTCATCCTCTTCCGCCTCGGAGCCGGCCGCCCGCCCGCCGCGGAAGTACCGCTCGAGGTGAGCCTGACGGGCCGGCTCGAGGGCCGGATCCTCGCCGCCCGCGCGGGCCATCCGCTCGCCGCCGCCGGCGGTGGCGAACGACCCGGCGGAGAGCGGCACGACCCTAACGTCCAGCTCGTAGCTCGACGCGCCCGCGAACGAGGAGACGACCAGGTGGAAGTCCGTGCCCGAGCCGAAGATCGAGAAGGCGCCGGTCTCGGGGTTGAACGGGCTCGCGAAGCAGAAGGCGTAAGCCGCGAGCATCGGGTCGTACACGCAGACGTCCAGGTCTGCGAAGGGGTCGTCGGCGTAAAGCGCGAGCTCCACCTGGCAGGGCTCCACGGCTTGGAGCGCAAACCCGTCGAAGAGGTCCTGGCCGATGGACGAGACGTGGCCGAGGATCCGGAAGTGGTCGCCGATCCCGACGGGGCCGACGGGGTTGGCGTGCTCGGGGGCGTCGTTGGGCTCGAGCTCGAAGAAGAGGGGGATTTGCGAGCCGCCGCCGCCGCCGCCTCCGCATGACGTGCCACCGGCAAGGAGAGCGAGCGCAAAGAGCGCGAGCCGCGTGTTCCTGGCCATGACGCCTTCCTTTCCGGTGTCCTCGTCGGCAGTGCGCCGGGACACCTTCGTGACCTCTCGGGGCCACCCGACCGGCGCCGCGCGCCCGCCGGCTGGCCCCGGCGAGCCGAAAGGCAAGGCGCGTGCCGTACGCGGCCGGCCTACCAGCGGTGGTAGGCCGGGTGCCCCTCGCGCACCGCGACGAAGGTGCCGCGGCAGGTGGCGGTCACGACTCCGTCCGACTCGAGCGTCGCCTCGACCGTCGCCCGGTCGTCCTTGGACTCGACGACCCGCGCGCGTAGCCGCACCGGCCGATCGGAGGGCGTCGGCCGGCGCAGCTTGACGTGGAACTCGGCGGTCACCGTGCAGGGCGGCGTGTCCGCGCCGCTCTGGCGCATCAGGTGCCAGGCTGCCGTCCAGTTGCTGTGGCAGTCGAGCAGCGTGCCGACGATCCCGCCGTTGAGCATGCCCGGGAAGGCCTCGTGGTGCGGCTCGGCCTTCCAGTCGGCGACCACCTCGTCGCCTTCGACGCGGCTCTTGATGCGCAGGCCCTTCTCGTTCGCCGGCCCGCAGCCGAAGCAGCGGTTCGCCGGCGCGTAGCGGTCCTGCAGGCTCTCGGCCATCGGCGAACCGGCCGGGCTCACATCC
Organism: Planctomycetota bacterium; assembly: GCA_035546375.1. Lineage (GTDB taxonomy): Bacteria > Planctomycetota > UBA1135 > UBA1135 > DATKBQ01. Next base: position 1,715 of record DATKBQ010000296.1, read on the forward strand.
CGAGCGCGTCCGGCGGCTCGACGATCTCCTTCGGCGCCGTCAGGACCCGGTAGTAGCAGTAGGTGACCAAGCTCACGACGAAGCCGACCGAGACCAGCATGAAGATCCAGCCCCCAGTGGTCATGCGCGCGCTCCTTCCCGGCGCGCCGTGGGCGGCACGCTCTCGGGCTGCTCGTCCTCGGGCAGCCTCAGGCCATCGAGGTCGTACCCGGCGGCGTGCCAGCGCCGCGCGCCGATCGCGGTGACGACGACGATCAGCGTCGCCACGGCGAGGATCAGGAGCAGCGAGTACATCGGTACGGCGCTCTCGCTCTCCAGGATCCCCCTGACCGCTCCGGGCAGGTCCTTCCAGCAGAACCCGATGAAGATGACGATCAGGTACAGGGGCGCGACGTACTTGATGATGAAGCGGAAGATCCTGGGGATCCGCATCTGCGCTCCCTGGTGGGCCTCCTTCAGTCCCCGGTCGACACCGAAGACCCAGCCGAAGCAGATGATCTGAACCCCCGCGAGCACGTAGATCAGCAGGGTGCCGACCCAGAAGTCGAGCGTGCCGAGGGCCGCCGAGCCCTTGCTGAACCAGATCACGAACAGCGAGCCGGCCAGTCCGATGAGGGTCACGACTGTCGTCGAGACCTTGCGTCCCACGCCCAGAGACTCCTCGAAGAAGGCCATCACCGGCTGCAGCATCGACAGCGAGCTGGTGATTGCCGCCAGGAACAGCATCAGGAACCAGATCCCGCCGATCAGGTTGCCGGCCGGCATGTGCGCGAAGACCACCGGCAGCGTCTGGAAGCCGAGCCCGAAGCTCCCGGCTTGCGCCGCGGCGATCGCGCCGCTCGCTCCGAGGAAGATGAACGCGGCCGGGATCGTGATCAGGCCCCCGAAGCCGACCTCGAACAGCTCGTTGGTGGAGGAGGCGGTCAGGCCCGAGAGCACGACGTCGTCCTTGCGCCGCAGATAGGACGAGTAGTTGATGATCACGCCGAATCCGACCGAGAGGCTGAAGAAGATCTGGCCGGCCGCGGCGAGCCAAGTCTGCGGTCTCGCGAGCGCCTCGAGATCTGGATTCCACATCGCGCCCAGGCCGTTGACCACGTTCTGCTCGGGCTGCGTCGGATCGGGCGTGCCCAGGGTCAAGACGCGCACGAGCACGAAAAGGGCGCAGAGCGCCATCAAGGGCATCGCCCAGCGGCAGAAGCTCTCGATGCCCTTGGAGAGGCCGCGGTAGACGAAAAAGACGTTGATGGTGAAGGTGATCGCCCAGAAGACCACGCTCTCGTGCAAGCCCCCGCCGAACATGACCCCGTCGAACTCGTAGCCGATGAAGTCGTAGTAGAAGGAGGTGGAAGCCGCGGCTTGGTCGGCGATCGGCGCGGCGGTGTCGATGCCGAGCCCGCCGCGCAGGTACTGCCAGAAGTAGGCGAGGCACCAGGACTCGACGAGCACGTAGTAGAAGTAGACGACCAGCGGGATGAGCACGCCGGCCGTGCCCAGGTAGCGCGCGATCGGCCCGCGGCCGATGACGCCGAGGACCGCCGGCGCCGAGTGCAGCCCCTTGCGGCCGCCGTAGCGCCCCATGGTCCACTCCGCCCATCCGATCGGGATCCCCAGGCACAGGAGCGCAATGAAGTAGGGGATCATGAACGATCCCCCGCCGTTGGCCGCCGCCTGGCCCGGGAAGCGCAGGAAGTTTCCCAGGCCGACGGCGGAGCCGGAGACGGCGAGGATCACCCCCACGCGGCTGCCCCATTGCTGCTTGGATGTGGTCATCTTGGAGTCGTGCTCTCCCGTGCTCCGATGGGACGGCGGCGGGCGCGCGAGGCCGGCCGCGGGATCGCAAGCGCGCTTAGTAAGCTGGCGCCTGGGGGGCGCGTCAAGCGCTCGTGTCCTCCGAAGCGGCCCTCCAGCGCGATCACCGGCGTCGCGCGGCCGCGAGCTTGCCGCGGCGGGCGGGCATGGCAGACTACGCGGCCCGCGCGCGTGCGCCGCGGCCCCCAGATGAGCCTAACCCGCGTCCAGTCAAGGGCTTCCGCCGCCGTGGCCGGTGCAGCTCCGAGCCTGCACGTGGTCACCTTCGGCTGCCAGATGAACAAGTACGACTCCGAGCGGGTCGAGGGGCGCTTCCGCCGCGAGGGCTGGCGCACCACCGAGCGCATGGAGGAGGCGGACCTGGTGCTCTTCAACACCTGCTCGGTGCGCGAGCACGCCGAGGAGCGCGTGTGGTCGTGGCTCGGCGAGCTGAGGCGCGCGAAGGAGCGGCGGCCGGAGCTCGTGATCGGCGTCATGGGCTGCATGGCGCAGCGAGTCGAGGGCGAGCTGTTCGAGCGCGCCGGGCACGTCGACCTGGTGGTCGGCACGCGCGCCTTCCACCGCCTGCCGGAGCTTGTCGAGGACGTCCGCGCGCGGCGCGCCGCCGCGGAGAGCGATCCGCGCAGGATCGCGCTCGCGATGGGGGAGACCCCGGACGCGCCGCGCGACGGCGAGCCGTACGCGGGCGGCGTGCACGGCTCCCTGACGGTGATGCGCGGATGCGACCTGAACTGCGCCTTCTGCATCGTCCCGGCGGTGCGCGGGCGCGTCCTGAGCCGGCCCGTCGCCGACGTCGTCGCCGAGGCGCGCTGGATGGTCGCGCAGGGTGCGCGCGCGATCACGCTGCTCGGTCAGACCGTGAACAGCTACGGCGAGGACCTGCCCGAGCCTGGACCGGGCGAGCCGCGCGGCAGCGGCCGGGGCGGGCGGCCGGCGCTCGCGGACCTGCTCGACGCGCTCGAGGAGCTGGCGGGCTTGGCCCGCGTGCGGCTGATCACGCTGCACCCTGCGTACGTGACGCCCGCGCTGGCGGACGCGATCGCGCGCTCGTCGAAGTGCGAGCGCTTCCTGCCCCTGCCCGCGCAGTCGGGCTCCGACCGGATCTTGCGCGCGATGCGGCGCGGCTACACGGTCGACCTGTACCGCCGGCGCGTCGAGCTCTTGCGCGAGCGCGTTCCCGACCTGGAGCTGGGCTCCGACTGGATCGTCGGCTTCCCGGGCGAGACCGAGCGCGACTTCGAGGCCAGCCAGGCGCTGCTCGAGGAGCAGGGCTTCGCCGTCAACTACGTCTTCAAGTACAGCCCGCGCCCCGCCACGCGCGCCGCGGCGCTCGAGGACTCGGTGACCGAGTCGGTGAAGAAGGAACGCAAC
>DATKBQ010000297.1:0-3417 GCA_035546375.1 Planctomycetota bacterium
CGAAGCGGCCCCCAGGGCTGCCGATCGCAAATGGCGAACCTGGTTCGGTACTTCGGCCTCACTCGCTGACGCGCTGTCCCGCGCGGTAGGTGCCGCTTCGCTCGGGATCCGGACGGCCGTCCTCGGTCCAGAACTGCCAGCTCCCCTCCATCGCCCCCGACGCGTAAGCCCCCTCGCTCGCGATCTGGCCGTTCGGATGCCAGGCGCGCCACACGCCATCGCGCTGGCCGTTCACGTAACGCCCTTCGTCGAGCTTCCCCGCGCCCTGCAACCAGCGCGTCCAGCTCCCGTGCGGCACGCCGTGCTCGTGCTCGCCCGAGACCGTCGGCGTGCCGTCCTCGTACCCCTTGAGCCACAGGCCGTGGGGCTTGCCCTCTTCGTACGCGCCGGTCTCCGAGATCGCCCCGCTCGTGTGCCAGGAGGTCCAGGGGCCGGCGCGCACGCCGTCCTCGAAGCTGCCTTCGCTCTGCTTCTGGCCGCTGTCGTACCAGCTCGTCCAAGGCCCGTGCTCGCGCCCGCCGCGGTAGCTCCCCTGCGAGCGCACGGCGCCGTTCTCGTGCCAGCTGGTCCAGGGCCCCTCCTGCTTGCCCGCGACGAAGCGGCCCGCGTCCAGCTTGGCGCCGCTGGGATAGAAGCTCGCCCACTCGCCGTTTTCGAGGTCGTCCTCGTAGCCGCCCTCGGTGAAGAGCGCGCCGCTCTCGTGCCAGAAGCGCCAGGGACCTTGCTTCACGCCGCGCACGAAGCCGCCCTGGTACTGCAGCTTCCCGCTCGCGTGCCAGCCGCGCCACTCGCCCTCGGCGAGGTCGGCTTGGTAACGCCCCTCGCTGCGCTTGGCGCCGTTCTCGTGCCAGGAGACCCAGGGCCCCACGCGCAGCCCGCGCTCGAGCACCCCCTGCTCGAGCCTCTTCGTGCGCCCGGTGTCGTAGAAACGGACGATGGCTTCAGGGGCCTCGGAGGCCTCGAGCGTGCCTGCGCTCGGCTGGCCTGGCTCGAGCCCTGACCTGCCGCAAGCGGCGGGCAGGAGCGCAAGGGCGATGAAGGGCGTGTAGCGCGCCATCCGGGCCATCGTATCGAGCGAGCGACGCGGGGCTACGGAGCCGCCCCGGGCAGGATCCCCGGGGCGGTCCGCTTGGCCCCATCGGAGGGGCGGCACCGCTGCGGCCTTGGCTAGGGGCAGGAGTCGTTCACCTTGCCCGGCGTGCCCGTGTCGGGGTTGCCGTTCCCGATCGGGGTCGTGGAGTGGCACCAGTTGGCCGCGTTGTCGTTGAGGTAGGCATCGAAGACCTGGGGACGCAAGCTGATCGAGCGGCCCGGCAGGTCCGGCCAGAAGATCCCGTCGTCGTAGGCGACCCGGTCGACCAGGACTCCCATCGGATCGCGCAACCGGATCTCGTCGGCGCCGTTCGCGAGGTTGAAGTTCGAGTACTTGTAGTGGACCGTGACGAAGCCGTTGAGGCTGCGGTCCGCGTTGTTGCCGAGCACCAACCGCTGTCCGGGCACGATGAAGATCCCCGCGCCTCCGTTCTTGAGCGTGTGCTTGTTCGAGCCGGCATCCGAGAGCTCCCAGCCCTCGAGGTCGATCACGCTGGCCGAGCGGTTGTAGATCTCGACCCATTCGCCGGTCGAGTCGGGCACGAAGCTCGGGTCCTTCATGAACTCCATGACCACGATCTCGCCGCGCTGGTACCACTGGAACCCCTCCGGCGGCGGAGGCTCGATCTTGACGCGCGCCACGCCCGCCGGCTGGCCGGAGCGCGACCGCGCGGCGACCAGCGCGTCGCAGGCGCCGGCGCCCCAGGAGCGCACGACCAGCGAGCCCTCCCCGAGCCCGTCGAGGGCGAAGGGGTAGAGCGCCCTCGACGTGCTCGGCTCCAGCGCGAGCCACGCGGCGCCCCCCGGAGGTCCGCCGCTGACCACCAGCTTGACGCCCGCCTGGACCGCGCCCGCCGCCGTGCTGGCACCGTACTCCACCCGCACCTGGAGCGCACCCGGCCGCGCGCTCACGCCCTCGTCCCCTGCAACGAGATCCCGAGCGCCCGCCATCGGGACGCTCGCGAGCGCCACTCCCACCGCCGCAAGCCGTGCCTTCCACTTCATCGGACTCCTCCTTGCCGCGCGTTGGCGGCGCCATGCCCCGCTCGCCCGGCCCCGGATCGGGGCCGCGTTGCGCGCAGGACGAGCCGATGACCGGCCCTTCGCGGCGCGGTTGCAGCGAAAAGTCGAAAAGCGGATCTTCCTGCGCGAAGCCGGCCGGGAAACATCCTCCGCGGCCGGACGCATCCGGCGCGGCGCCGGGCCCGGATCGCGCCCCACGGGAGACCCCCCATGAAGACCCTGCTCAAGATTGCCGCGGGCCTGATCCTCCTGATCCTGATCGCGCTGGTGGCGGTCGTCGTCTACGTCGATCAGATCGCCGCGGCCGCGGTCGAGCGCGGCGGGACCCATGCGCTCGGCGTCGAGACCAAGGTCGGTTCCGCCGACGTCGGCCTGCTCGCCGGCGACATCGAGCTGGAGCGGCTGCGCGTCGCCAACCCGGAGGGCTTCTCGGAACCGGACTTCCTCTCCGTCGAGCACCTCCTGCTCGAGGTCTCGACCGCCTCGCTGCGCGAGCCGGTGGTCGAGGTCCCGCGGCTGGTGATGCAGGACGTGCGCGTCGTGCTGGAGAAGCGTGAGGGGCGCACCAACTACAAGGTGATCCTCGAGAACCTCGAGCGCCTGCAAAAGGGAAAGAAGGACCCCGCGCCGGAGGGCGGCAAGAAGTTCATCATCCGCCACGTGATGGTGGCCGACATCAACGCCAAGGTCGACCTCCTGCCCGTCGGCGGCGAGCTGCTCCCTCCCGCCGTCGTCCAGATCCCCGAGATCCAGCTCGAGAACATCGGCACCTCCGACGAGGGGATGTCGATCTCCGAGCTGACCGCCAAGCTCGTGCAGCTCGTCCTGGAGGCGATCGTGCAGCAGGGCGGCGGCGTGATCCCGGCCGAGATCCTGCAGGACATCCAGGGCCAGCTCGGCCAGCTCCCGGACCTGGCCTTCCAGATCGGAGAGGGAGTCCTGAAGGAAGTCGAGAAGCTCGGCGAGGGGCTCCAGAAGGGCGCGGAGCAGGCCACCGAGGAGATCGGGAACCAGCTCGAGGGCTTGCTGAAGAAGAAGCCTTGAGGACGGCGAGCCGTCCTAGCGCCGCTTCCACCAGAGCACGTCCGCGTCCGCCCAGCCGCGGGTCGTCTCGGCCAGCGCGGCCATCTCGGCCTCGCCCCTGGGCCGGAAGCGGACCGCGATATCGAGGTCCTGCTCGACGTCCTCGATGCGCCGGAAGCCGATCGTCAAGACCGAGATCGGGAGCGAGAGCGCGTAGCGCACGAACGCCTCCACGTCGCCCCCGCCGTGGATCTCGAGCCCCTTCAGGCTCTTCATGCC
>DATKBQ010000298.1:0-4021 GCA_035546375.1 Planctomycetota bacterium
TCGGCGCGGGTCCGGCCGGCGCCAGCGCGGCCCTCGAGCTGGCTCGCGGCGGCGCGCGGGTCGCGCTGCTCGAGCGCGACGAGCTGCCGCGCTACAAGACCTGTGGCGGCGGGGTCCTCGGCCGGGCCCTCGCGCTGCTCCCGCCGGAGATCGCTGCGGCCTGCCAGGTACGCTGCCTCTCGGCCGAGGTGCGCTTCGCCGAGGCCGGTCTCGACTTCACCGTGCGGCGCAGCGAGCCCCTCGTCTGGATGGCCATGCGTGCGGAGCTCGACCTGGCGATCACCGGCGCGGCGCGCGCCGCCGGCGCGGAGTTGGTCGCGCCCTGCGAGCTGCGCGGGCTCGAGCAAGATCGTTCCGGGGTGCGGCTCCGGACGTCGCGGGGCGAGCTGCGCGCGCGCTACTTGGTGGCCGCCGACGGCGCGGCCAGCCAGGCCGCGCGCGCCGCCGGCTTCCCGCCGCTCGAGTCGGCCATCCCCGCGCTGGAGTGGGAGCTCGATGCCGGGCCCGCCGCGCTCGAGCGCTTCGCCGGCCGCGCCCTGTTCGACTTCAGCGGAATCCCCCACGGCTACGCATGGATCTTCCCCAAGCGCGAGCACCTCTCGGTCGGCATCCTGTGCATGCGCCGCGGCCGCGCGCGGTTGCCGGAGCGTCTCACGCGCTGGCTGGCATCGATGGGGCTCGCCGACGCGAGCCCCGGCGAGCGCCACGGCTGGACGATCCCCGTGCGACCGCGGGACGCATTCGCGCGCGGGCGCGTGCTGCTCGCGGGCGACGCGGCGGGACTCGCCGACCCGCTGACCGGCGAGGGCATCACGCACGCCGTGCACAGCGGGCGGCTGGCGGCGCGCGCCCTGCTCGAGGACCCACGACGCGCTCCCGCCGACGTCGCCCGCGCCTATCGCGCCGCGCTGGCACGCGACATGCTGACGGAACTGCGCTTGGCGCGCTTCCTCGCCCGCGGCCTCTACGCCGCCCGCCCCCCGTATTTGCTGTTTCGGCGCTGCGGCCAGCCCTTCTGCGAGGCCTTGGCCGAGATCATCGCCGGCAACGCGAGCTACCGGAGCCTCTTCGCGAGCCCGCGCAGCTATGCCAGGCTCGCCCGCGCGCTGCTCGTCCCGAGCGCGGGGCGCCGCTCGGCTTGACATCCCGGCTCGGCGGGCGGAGGATCGAGCGGTGGACGCGCCGACGCGGGCGCGTCATGGCAGGCTCGCGCGTCACCCGAGGTCAACATGCGACTCCACTCAGCCCCTCCGTTCATCGCGTGCGCGGCCATGGCTGCGCTGCTCGCAGCTCCCTCAGCGGCCCAGAACCAGCTCAAGACCGTGCGCGTGGCGAACGGTCTCGCGAGCCCGCTCTTCCTGACCTCGCCGCCGGGCGACCTCGCGCGGCAGTTCATCCTCGAGCAGGGCGGCAGGATCAGGATCCTCAAGGGCGGCAGCGTCCTCGCCACGCCGTTCCTCGACCTCGGCCCGGCGGGACTGGGCAAGGTGATCTCGGGCGGCGAGCGCGGCCTGCTCGGGCTCGCCTTCCACCCCAACTACGCCTCGAACGGATACTTCTACGTCAATTACACCGGAGCCTCGGGGGCGACCTTCGTCGAGCGCTACACGGTCAGCGCAAACCCCGACCTCGCGGATCCGGCCAGCGGGCTCGTGATCATCGGCCCGATCGCCCAGCCCCAGTCCAACCACAACGGCGGCTGCCTGCAGTTCGGCATGGACCGCAAGCTGTACATCAGCCTCGGCGACGGCGGCGGCTCCAACGATTCGGGCACCGGGCACGCGCCCGGCGGCAACGCGCAGTCGGGAGCCACGCTGCTCGGGAAGATCCTGCGCCTGGACGTGGACCTGCCCCCGCCGTACATCCCCCCCGACAACCCCTTCGTCAACGACCCGAACGTGCTCGACGAGATCTGGTCGATGGGGCTGCGCAACCCCTGGCGCTTCAGCTTCGACCGCGCGCTCGGCCACATGTACATCGGCGACGTCGGCCAGGGCTCGCGCGAGGAGATCGACTTCGAGCCCTTCGGCGCCGGCGGCCGCAACTACGGCTGGCGCTGCATGGAGGGCTTCAACTGCACCGGGCTCTCGGGCTGCACCTGCAACGACCCGAGCTTGACGCTGCCGATCCACGACTACAGCCACGGCTTCGGCTGCTCGGTCACCGGCGGCTACGTCTACCGCGGCTGCGCGATCCCCTGGGCCGACGGGCTGTACTTCTTCGCCGACTACTGCAGCGCGCGCATCTGGACCTTCGAGTACGACGGCACGAGCTTGACCAACTTCAAGGAGCGCACCGCGGAGATGGCTCCGGGCGGGGGCATGTCGATCAACTCGATCACCTCCTTCGGCCAGGACGCCCTGGGCGAGCTGTACATCTGCGATTTCGGCGGTGGCGAGGTCTACAAGATCGTCTCGAACCCGCTGCCGCCGGACTGCAACGCGAACGGCGTGGCCGACGGCTGCGACATCGCGCTGGGCACCTCCCCGGACCTCAACGGCAACGGCATCCCGGACGAGTGCGAGTGCCCGACGAACCCGTTCGTCTACTGCACGGCGAAGATGAACTCGCTCTTCTGCACGCCCGCCATCGGCTTCACCGGAGCGCCCAAGATCGGCGCCGCGGTGCCCTTCGTCATCGAGGCCAAGCAGATCGTCAATGAGAAGAACGGGCTGCTCTTCTACGGCTTCTCCGCCTCGAGCACGCCCTTCCAGGGCGGCACCCTGTGCGTGCAGAGCCCCTTCCAGAGAACGCCCGTGCAGAACTCCGGCGGGACGGTTGGCGGCCAGGACTGCAGCGGCGTCCTGAGCTTCGACTTCAGCGCCTGGATCCAGGGCGGCGCCGACCCGGCCCTGGTCCCGGGACAGCAGGTCAACGCCCAGTACTGGAGCCGCGACCCGCAGGGCAGCTTCTCGACGAACCTGACCGACGCCGTCGAGTTCGTGATCTGCAACTGAGCCGCGCCGGGCGCGGCTGCGCGCCCTGCACGCGGCGCGCGGGCCTCCTCGTCAGAGGAGCCCGCGCGTCCCGCCGCCGTCGCAGGCCAAGGCGACCCCGTTCAGGAACGAGGCGCGCTCCGAGGCCAAGAACGCGACCACGGCGCCCAGCTCGTCGGGGCGGCCGATGCGGCCCAGCGGGTTCTCGAGCTCGGCCAGGCGGCGCTCCTCCTGGGGGCTGCGACCGCTGCGCTGGGCGCGGACCTCGAACAGCTCGCGCAGGCGCTCCGTGTCGAAGAGGCCCGAGCAGACGCTGTTGACCAGGACGCCCTCGCCCGCGACCTCGAGCGAGAGGGTCTTGAGCCAGCCGGTCAGACCGGCGCGCATCGTGTTCGAGAGCGCGAGTCCGGGGATCGGCTGGCGCACGGAGGTGGAGGTCAAGGCGATGATCCGTCCCCACCCGCGCTCGCGCATCCACGGGACCACGCTCCGGATCGCGACCAAGGCCGAGCGCAGCGTCAGGTCGAACGCCCGCTCCAGATCCTCGTCGCCGACCTCCGCCGCCGTTCCCGGCCGTGGGCCGCCGGCATTGGTCACGAGCACGTCCACCGAGCCCCAGAGGGCGCGCACCCCGGCGAGGTACGCCACCAGGGCCGCCGAGTCGAGCACGTCCAGGGACCGGGCGTGGACACGGTCGGCGGCTCCGGCGAGCCTGGCGACGCGCTCGCGGGCGGCCTCGAGACGCGCCGGGTCGCGGCCCGAGATGGCGACCCGCGCGCCCTCTCGCGCGAGCGCCTCGGCCGCGGCGCGGCCCAGGCCGTCGGAGGAGGCGAGGACGACGGCGACCTTGTCGGAGAGGCCGAGGTCCATGGGCCGCGGAGTGTAAGCAGTTCACCCCGCATCGGCGCGGGGTGAGTCCGTTCAGGCCGGGGGCGGCGTCATGCCGCGCCGTGTCATCGGCGAGCGGTGCAACGGAAGCATGAGGCGCCCGGGCGGGCGCAACGCCGCTCCGCGTCCGGTTCGGCCGCGCGAGCGCCGAACCGGACGCGGAGCGTCTTCGCGCCCGAAGGGCGCCCCTGCACGGC
>DATKBQ010000299.1:0-5038 GCA_035546375.1 Planctomycetota bacterium
CGCGTACTGGTTGACGTCGGCCTGGATCGCCCGGCAGGCCGCGGCCTTCATCGGCTGCGGGGCCGGGAAGTCGGGGAAGCCCTGGGCCAGGTTCACGCCCCCTTCCAGGGTGCAGACGCGAGACATCTCGCGGATGACCGACTCGCTGAAGCGCGCGGCCTTGGCGGAGAGCTTTCCCATCCTCGCGGGCTGGGCGAGCGCGTCGGGTCAGGGAAGGCGCGCGGCCCAGCGCACCCACTCGTCCTGGTCGTCGCCGTAGTTCGTGGTCGAGAGCCGGGTCAGGGCGCGCAACACGTTCGGCCGCAGGTGCTTGTCGCCGCGCACCAGGGCCGCCGCCAGCGCGCGCGCGGCCCGGCCGCGGTCGCGGTCGCTGCGCAGGCCGATCTCCTTGAGCGCCTCGATCGCCGCGGTCGCGACCAAGCGGCTCTCGTCCTGCACCATGTCCGCAAGCGCTTGCACCGACTCGCCGTCGCCGGCGAGCCCGGCGATCAGCGCCGCCTGCGCGCGAACGAAGGGCTCCGAATCGACCAGCGCCTGCCGTGCGGCGGGAACCACGCATTCGGCGCTGCCGCCCTTGGCCACGATGCAGCGCATGGCGTACGCCGCGTTGCTGCGGGTCTGAGGGTCGGGGCTCGCGGCGAGGATCGCGCAGACCAGCTCGAGCGGCGTGTCGGGATGCTCCAGGAGCGCGAGCCCCAGCAGCGCGTTGTGCACCACGTCGGGCTTCGGGTCCTGGAGCGCGCCGAGCAAGGGGCTCAGCGCCTCGGGCGAGCGCGAGAATCCGACCGCCGCAGCGGCCCGCACGCGGTTCATCGGCGGCCCGGTCTGGAGCTGCTCGATCAGCTCCGAGAGCCGCCGGTTGGTTCGCGCCTGGAGGTGTTGCTCCAGGACGCGCGCCTCGACCCGCTCCTTGTCGTCCCGCGCGGTGAGGGTGAGCGTGGTCCAGTGGCGCATGGCGACGTCGAGGTCGGCGAGGTACTTGCCGATCGGATCGGGGGGAGTCTCGCCCATCGGGCGGTCGATGTCGTGGACGTCGATCGTGCGCGGGCGGGGCTCGGGTTTCGGGGTCGAGGAGCAACCGAGAAGGGCGGCCAACGCGGTGGCGAGGGCGAAGGTGGCGTGAGCGCGCGGAGGCATGCGGGGGGTCGCGGCGGCAGGGTCGGGCTTGGACGAACGGGCATTGGACGATCTTCCCCCGGGGGATGCGAGCGGAGGGGGAGGGGATCGTCCACCCGACGACATCACCCCACCCCGCCAAATCCCTTCCCGCTCCATCTCTCCCCTGCCAATCCGCCCCGCTTGGCGTAGGTTGGGAGCATCTTGGCCGTCGAGATCCTCGACACCCTCGCCCGCGAAGCCTTCGAGGAGGTCATCGCCCTCCACGACCGCCATTCCGGCGTGCGCGCCTTCCTCGCGATCCACGACACGCGGCGCGGCCCCGCATTCGGCGGGATCCGCCGCTGGAGCTACCTCGACGAGGAGCAGGCCCTGCGCGACTGCCTGCGCCTCGCGCGATCCATGACCTACAAGTGCGCGATGGCAGGTCTCGATGCGGGTGGCGCCAAGCTCGTCCTGCTCGACCGTCCCGAGCTCGATCTCGCCCTCGCCTACCGCTACATCGGCGACGTGGTGGAGCGTCTGGGCGGACGTGTCTACGCCGGACCCGATGTCGGCAGCGGGGTCGAGGAGCTGGGGTGGGTCGCCGAGCGCACGCGGTTCGCGACCGATCCGGGCCCCGACGGCCCGGGCGAGCTGGCGCAATCGACCAGCGCAGGCGTCGTGGCCGGCATCGCCGCCGCGCTGCGGCACGTCGACGGCAGCGAGCGGTGGAGCGAGCGCACGGCCGTCGTCCAGGGGCTGGGGCAGGTGGGCTCGGGCGTCGCCGGCTCCCTGCGCGCGCTGGGTGCGCGGGTCCTCGCCGGCGACACGGATAGCGAGCGCGGCGAGGCCCTCGCGCGGGGCCTGGGGGTCGAGTGGGTCGATCCCTGCGCCGAGCTGGAGCTCGCTTGCGACGTGCTCGCTCCTTGCGCGCTCGGCGGGATCGTCCACGACTTGAGCCTCCAGCGCCTGCGCTGCCGGGTCCTGGCCGGGAGCGCCAACAACGTGCTGGCCGCCTCGGGCCACGGCGACCGTTTACACGAGCGCGGCATCCTGTATGTTCCCGATTTCGTGGTGAACTCCGGGGCCCTCATCCGCGGGGCGCTCTTCCACATGGAAGGCGTGCGCGTGCCCGTCGCGGAGATCGGCGACAGGATCGCCCGCGAGGTCGCGCTCCTCCTCGAGATGGCCGCCGACGAGGGGCTGCCCCCCGCCCGCGTCGCGGTGCGCGAGGCCGAGCGGAGGATCCGAGCCACCGCGGCGGGAGCCCAGAACTGAGCCGACATCGGGAGCACGGACGGCGCGCGCCCGCGGCGCGCCCGAGGAAGAAGGGCGGGCCGTGCGCGCTCCTGCTCGCGTGCTTGGCGCCGGCTTGTGTCTCAGCCCCTCCCTTCGCGGCGCCGCCGCCGGAGGAGCTGTCCACCGCTGCCCCGGCGCCGGCGAGCTCGGGGATCGAGCCGGCGGTGCAGTCGGCCCCTCCCACGGAGCCCCAGGTCGAGCGGCGCGAGGCCAGTGCGCCGTCCTCGACGCTGGACCAGGGTCCTCCCCGCCCGGCGGAAACCGGCGCTACCCCGGCGGGCGAGAAGCCCGGCGCGACGCCGGCCGGCGAAGGCGACAAGTCGAGTGGCCCGCTGCGCATCTCCCGCGGCGAGGGCGAGCTGCCGATCCTGGTGCCGCGCGACGAGGAGCTGGTCTTCCAGGTCTCGCTCAACCTGGGGATCCTCGGCGACCCGCGCGTCGGCACGGTGACGATCTCCTCGCGCGTCGATCCCTACCACGCAACGCCGCTCTTGATCGACGGCGAGCCGCGCGTGCAGGGCGAGCGCGCGACGGTCAGCGCGCTCGCCGAGGGCCGCTACGCCGTGTACGAGCTGCACGAGAAGATCACGACGCTCCTGGTCCCCCAGCAATGGCCGAGCGTGATCCACCGCACTCGCCAGTGGGGGACGGAGAATCGCCAGAACGAGCTGTTGATCGGCGAGAAGGACGGCCAGCTCGTGGCCTCCTACCGATCCGACCGCCACTGCAAGGGCTGCCTCCTGCGCAGCCACTTCGTCAAGCCGTCGTGGATCTGGCAGGACGAGCACCACTGCAAGAAGTGCAAGCGCGCCGAGCACCGCGTCTGGCGCGACGCGAAGACGCTCGCGCTCCCGGAGGGGACGCTCGACATGGTCAGCGCGGTCATGCTGGCGCGCACGATGGTGCGCGAGGGGGTCGAGCGCGTGAGCTTCCCGATGCTCGACAAGGACGAGCTCTGGCACGTGGTCGTCACCCGCGGGGCTCGCCGGATCCTCGCCACGCCGGCCGGTCGCTTCGATGCGGTGCAGGTCTTGCTCAACACCCGACCGCCGCCGGGCGAGAAGGGCCGCGAGGAGGATTTCGAGGGCATGTTCGGCATCCACGGCACGATCGACATCTGGATGGAGGCCCAGAGCGGCGTGCCGGTCCTGATCCACGGCCTGGTGCCCGCCGGTCCCCTGGACCTGGACGTGAACATCGCCCTCTCGTCGTTCCGCGGCACCCCGCCCGAGTTCCGCCGTCAGGGGCGTTGACTCCCCCGCGCACGAGCAAGTGAAACTTCGACTGCGACTCGGGCCTTACTCGAGCTCGCCGGTCGGGGCGACGGCGTTCGCGCGCACGGGCAGCGGCACGATCGTCGCCGGCGGCCCCGCCGCGGCGTCCCCGAGGCGGAAGGTGGTGCCCGGAGCCTGGTGGCGGCGCTTGACGTAGGCGAGGACGAGCCCGCCCTCGAGCGCGAACGAGTAGGCCCACGACGTCACCAGGCCGAGGTCGCGGAGCTCGCCCGCTTCCTCGCGCCACAACCGCGCGCCGCGCGCGACGGGGTCGTCGCCGGCGACGCGCAGCGCGACCAGGCGCTTGTTGAGCCCGCCGTAGGTGTCGATCTTGGCCACGACCTCCTGCCCGATGTAGCAGCCCTTCTCCAGGCTGAAGGCGCGCTCCAGGCGCGCTTCCTGGGGGTAGACCTGCTCGTCCACGTCGACGCCGGGCTCCGCGGCGCCGGCCTCGACCCGCAGGCTCTCGCGGGCCACGTGCCCGCAGGGCCGCGCGCCCGCCGCGCGCAACGCCTCCCACAAGGGCTCGGCCACGGCGGGCCCGCCGTCGAGACGCAGGCCGCTCGATCCGGCCACCGGCAGGGCCGTGACCATCACCTGCGCGTCCTCGAAATGGCCGGAGCGGCCGGCGAAGCGGCTGGCGAGCGTTTCGCGCTCGCCGCGGTGCTCGCCGGCATCGACCTCCCCCGGCAGTCGCTCGAGCTGGACCACGGCGCGAACCACCTCGTCCGTGCGCGGCCCGCACACCTCGAGCGGCGCGTGCTCGGCCGTGCGCTCGGCGATCTGCACCTTCTCCGCGAAGAGGTACGTGTCCAGCGCCCGGGCCAGCTCCGCGGCTTGGCCGGGCGGCGTCGAGAGCAGGATCCCTTCCGGGTCGACCGAGAGGTCGAAGTCGAAGCGCACCTTTCCCTTCGGCGAGAGCAGGAGGTTCCGGTTGCCTCGACCCGGGCCCAGGCCGAGCACCGCATTGGCCAGCAGGCGGTGCAGGAAGGCCGTCGCCTCGGGGCCGCTGACGCGGAGCAAGCCCCGGTCGGTCCGGTCGAAGAGCGCGCAGCCCTCCTGGGCCGCGATGTATTCCGCGGGGACGTCCCCGTAGGTGAGCAGCCGCGGCGGCTCGTCCCGCGAAAGAACCGCGCCGGCGGCCCGGTGCACCTCGGTCAGGATCGATTGCTCCATGGCGCTGCGGTACAGCATAGGCCGCGCGAGCTCCCGCGCGGCCTCCCCCACGGCTTGACTCCTCGAGGCCGATCCTTAGCCTGTTCCGCGACTTTGCCCGACTCCCTCCGACCCGGGAGTCCCCTGTCGCCCCGCCGGATGCGGAGCGAGCCAGCAGGGCGAGACACCCCTTGCGGAGGGACATGCCCTTG
>DATKBQ010000300.1:0-2172 GCA_035546375.1 Planctomycetota bacterium
AGCACGGCAAGGGCCGAGGGCGGGATCAGCATGGCGATGGCGCCCGACGCCATGATCGGCCCCATCGCCATGGTCGGATGGTAGCCGCGCCGCAGCATCTCCGGCAGCGCGCGCGCGTCGCTCTCCAGCCGCGTCGCGGCCAGCGCGGGCCCCTTGGAGTCGACGACGCGTCCGTGGACGCGGATCGCGTCGCCCTTCGCGAAGCGCTCGCGCAGCCAGGGCTGGTTGAAGAAAACGACGTCCATCGCGCCGCTTCGGTCCTCGACCGCCACGCGCAGGACCGAGCGGCGCCGCCCCGACCGATAGAAGGTCTTCGAGCGCACGACCCCGGCGATCGTCAGCTCGCGCCCGGGCGAGCGGCGCGCCTCGGCGATCGACACCTCGCCGGGAAAGACCTCCAGCCGGCGCGGGATCAGGAACAGGAGGTCGCGGATCGTCGCGAGCCCCAGGCGCGCGAGCCGCGCCTCCCGTGCGGGGCCGATCCCGGGGAGCAGCCCGAGCCTTCCCAGCGCCGGCTGCGCCGGCGGCGCGGCAGCCCTTCGGCGCGGCGGTGTCACAGCCGCCCGAACAGCGCCTCGAGCTCGCCCTGGGCGGGCCTTCCTTGGGGCGTGAAGGCGCGCTCGGGTGCGGCCGCCGGCTCCGTCAGCCAGTTCCAGACGAAGAAGCCCGCCAGCTCCGGTCGGTCGCGCGCCAACGCGCGCACGACCTGCGAGAGCCCGGCGTAGAGCCGAGCCTGCTCGAGCACGTCCGGCTTGCCGAAGCGCTCCTCGGGCCGCCGCCACGCCTCCTCGCTGGCCGCGAAGCCGATGGCGGTGACGAGCAGGCGCTTGCGCTGCGCGGCCGCCAGGTCGAGCGCGCGCGTCAGCTCGGCCCAGATCCGCGCGGGCAAGCGATCGCTCATGGGCCGCTCGCCCCAGCGCGGAGGCACCGCGAGCGAGCCGAAGAGATCGATCCCGAGCCAATCCAGCTCGGGCCAGAACTCGATCGCCTGGGCCTCCTCGATACCGCCGGCGGCGTAGGTCAGGGCCCCCGAGAAGGCGCCGCGCGCCGAGCGGATCAGCCCGCGCCAGCCCTCGCGCCGCTCGAACCCGGGCTCCGTCGCCAACGTCCCGGCCGGAGCGCTCCACGTCACCTCGCGCAGGCCGCCGCCGATGCACAGGATCTCCGCGCCGCACAGCTCCGCGAGCAGCGCGCAGTGGACGAGGAAGGAGCGGTAGTCGGCGAAGAACTCTTCCAGCGAGCGGCTCGTGCCCGCGACGAGCGCCGCGCGCCACGTGCCCGATCGCGAGCCGAGGAGCTCCGGCCGCAGGGTGACGGAGAAGCCCAGGCGCGAGGCCCGCGCCGCGCAAGCCGCGAGCTCGAGGTCGCTCACCGAGGCCGCGAGCGCTCCGCCGGCGCGCGTTCCCGCCAGCTCGGCGAGCGAACGCTCCGCCGAGCCGTAGAAGACGAGCGCCACCGAGTCGGCGCCGTCGAGCCGTGCCTGGCGCAGGCTGCGCTCCGCCGCGTCCGAGCCGAAGCCGTCCGGCGCGGCGCCGTCCCAGCCTTCGCCCGGGCGTGCCTCGCACAGGTCGATCCCCTTCCGCAAGCGCACGTCGAGCACGCGCGCGAGGCGCTCTGCCCGCCGGCGCTCGAGCTCGGCGCCATGGCGCAGGCGCGACTCCGCCAGAGCGGCCTCGAAGCTCGCGCGCAGCCGCCCGTCGGGAACCAAGCCCTCGCGACCCTGCCAGAGATCGAGCAGGCCGATCCGCCCGCGATCTTCGAGGAGCTGGGCGAACAGCACGCCGCGCAGCGGCGCGAGCAGGTGGGGCGAGCGGCCCACGTCGGGCGCGGCGAGCTCCTCGATCGAGGGCACGAGCCCGCCGCCGGCGAGCGCGGCGACCCACACGTCGATCGGGCGCCCCCACCAGCTCGCCGCGCCGTAGGCCGCCGCGGCGTCGAGCATCCAGGGCTCGGCGGGCGGGCCGGCGAGGGCGAGCGCGAGCGCGGCTGCCAGGCCTGCGCCACCGTCGTCGGGCAGGTCGGGAGCGAGCAGCACGCGGGCCCCGCGAGGCGCGGCGCTCCAGAGCGACTGCCCGCCGCACGCCTCGACGTGACGCTCCAGATCCTGCTCGATCTCGAGCTCCACCGTCGGTGCCTCCCGGCCATCCGGCGGACCGAGCGCCGCGACCAGCG
>DATKBQ010000301.1:0-4482 GCA_035546375.1 Planctomycetota bacterium
TCGGTCATCCGCGAGATGTCTCGCGTCTGCACCCTGGAAGGGGGCGTGAACCTGGCCCAGGGCTTCCCCGACTTCCCGGCCCCGCAGCCGATGAAGGCCGCGGCCTGCCGGGCGATCCAGGCCGACGTCAACCAGTACGCGGTCACGTGGGGGGCGCCCCGGCTGCGGCGCGCGATCGCCGAGCGCATGGCCGCCTACAACGGGATCTCGGTCGATCCCGAGCGCGAGGTCACCGTGTGCTGCGGCGCCACGGAGGGCATGATCGCGAGCCTCTTGGCCGTGCTCGACCCGGGCGACGAGGTCGTGGTCTTCGAGCCCTTCTACGAGAACTACGGCCCGGACTGCATCCTCTCGGGCGCGACCCCGCGCATGGTGCGCCTGAGCCCGCCGGAGTGGACGTTCGACGAGCGCGAGCTGCGCCGTGCCTTCGGGCGGCGGACACGCGCGGTCGTGATCAACACGCCGCACAACCCCACGGGCAAGGTCTTCTCGCCCCAGGAGCTGGAGACGCTGGCCGGGCTGTGCATCGAGCACGATGCCTTCGCGATCACCGACGAGATCTACGAGTACATCCTCTATGACGGCGCCCGGCATGCCTCGATCGCGGCGCTTCCCGGCATGGCCGAGCGCACGATCACGATCAGCGGGCTCTCCAAGACCTGGAGCGCGACCGGCTGGCGCATCGGCTGGTGCGTCGCCTCGCCGCAGATCAGCGGCGCCATCCGCAAGGTGCACGACTTCCTCACCGTCGGCGCTCCCGCGCCGCTGCAGGAGGCGGCGGCCGACGCGCTCGGCTTCGGGCAGGACTACTTCGACGGCCTCGCGCGCGAGTACCTCGAGCGCCGCGACTTCGTGGTCGCGCTCCTGCGCGAGCTGGGCTTCGGCGTCTTCCTCCCGCGCGGCGCCTACTACGTGATGACCGACATCGCTCCGCTGACCCGCGAGGACGACGTGAGCTTCGCGATGCGCTTGGTGCGCAAGGGCGGCGTGGCGACGGTGCCGGGATCGAGCTTCTTCCTCGATCCGGCGGACGGCCGCTCGCTGGTGCGCTTCTGCTTTGCCAAGCGCCGTGAGACCCTGGAGCGAGCGGCCTCGCTCCTGCGCGAGCGCCTCGGGGGGGACGCATGAGAGGGCGCAGGCGCGTCCTCGCTGCGGGCTTGGCCGGGATCGCGCTCTGCGGCTGGGTCGCGCCGGCGCAAGAGGAGCCGCTCCCCAAGCCGCCCCCCGCCGGGCTCGCCGGTCTGCTTTGCGTATCCGAGGTCGTTCACGCCGGTACGGAAGACGAGCCTGCCGAGCTGGCGGCGGCCTATGCCGACCAGCGGGCGCGATGGCTCCTCACGCGGGAGGTCGGCGGCGCGGTGCGGCGCGCGCTGCACTACCGCCGCGGGGCGCGCTTCTTCCACGTGGCGGAGCTGGCCACGGAGTCGGAGGAGCTGATCGGAGCCCAGGCCGAGGCAGCCCTGCTGGGTTTCGAACTGCGCCGGGCGCTGATCGTGTGGCCGGACGGCTTCGATTGGAGCGGCTCGGGCGCCGTGCGCGAGGCGATGATCCCGGGCGCTCCGGCGGAGGCGGCGCTGAAGCTGGAGGCGCGGCTGGGTGCGGACGGCCGGCCGGTCGAGATGGCCGGCTGGCGCGGCGGCGAGCGGCGCGAGGTCTACCGATCGATCCGCTGGCGGGAGCAGGCCGGACGGTGGATTCCCGCGGAGATGGAACTCGCCCGCGACGGCAGCACGCTCTGGCGCGAGCGGGTCCGGTCGGTGGACACCCGCCGCCGGTTCATCGACGCCTTCTTCGTACCGCCCGACCGCAGGGGCGCTCCTGAGCCTGAACTGCAGCTCGGTCGCGCCACGCTGGGGGAGCTGCGGCCGGTGGTGGTGCGCCGCTTCGCGCTCGAGGCGAAGGCGTGGACCGCGGCCCTCGACGAGGCGCGCCGGCTTGCCGACGCCGCCC
The DNA here is from genome assembly GCA_035546375.1 of Planctomycetota bacterium. Classification (GTDB taxonomy): domain Bacteria; phylum Planctomycetota; class UBA1135; order UBA1135; genus DATKBQ01. The sequence goes on from DATKBQ010000301.1 coordinate 1,951, forward strand.
GCAAGGAGCTCGGGCGCTACGAGCTCGAGCTGGATCCGGGAGCGGACTTCGAGCTGACTCCGCTCGGCGAGCCGACCCACTGCGTGCTGCGCCTCGCCGGCGAGCCCGAGCGCCTCCCCGCGGGCTGGATCCGATGGCCGAAGCGCCAGGCCGGGATGATGCACGTCCCGGGACCCCCGCCGCTCCCGCCTGGGACGCTCGAGAAGCTCCTCGCGAGCCTGCCGGCTGACGCCATGGCGGGCACGCCCTACGTGCGCTTCCCGGCCATCGCGGCGGAGCCTTCGGCGGTGCAGGTCGTGCTGCCGTTCGAGGTCCGCTGAGTGCCGGGACGGCGGTCCGCGCTGTCCACCTGCTGCGCGCATGTCCCCGGCAGGGGACTCCAGGGGAGGCCGCCAGGTGGCCTGGGGATGGATAAGGCGAGGCAGATTGCCCCAAACCTCCGTAAAGCCACCTGGGGACCGGCCCCGAACGCAGCGGCAAGGGTTTTGCAACTTGTTGGGCCTGGTCCCGCACGCCCAACGTCCATGGGTGGTGAAATCATGCGCAAAAACCAAGTACTCGGCGCCTTCCCCCTCCTCCTGTCAGGCCTCCTCCTAGCGAGCCCGGCGGCATGGGCCCAGCGTGGCTCGGTCGGCGGCGGATCGAGGCCCAGCCCCTCGGTCGGCTCCGGTGGATCCCGGGGCAGCATCCAGGGTGGAGGCGGGTCGGGTGGCATCTCCAGGCCCAGCCCGGCGCCTCAGTCAGGCTCGTCTGCCCCGGTCTCGCGCCCGTCGTCGCCGCCGCCGAGCTACGGCGGCCGCTCCGGCGGCTCGTCGAGCGGAACCTCGCGTGCCCCCGTCGTGCGCTACGCGCCGCCGAGCGTGCCCTCGACTTCGCGCGAGTCGTTCGACCGCGGCCGCTCCGGGTTCAGCGCTCCTGCTGAAGCTCCCGCCGCGCGCGGAGACGTCGGCGCGCCGCGCAGCGCGCTGCGCGAAGGACTGTCGAACCGGGGCGCGCCGATCGGAGGCGAGCCCTCGGGCAGAAGCGCGATCGGCGCGATCGGAAGGAGCTCGAGCGAGGCCGCCGGCTTCATGCCGTCCGTCGAGCCCGCGCCGCGGCGCGTGCCCTTCCCGAGCCTCGCGCCCTCCACGCCCCAGCGCGGCCGTTCCAGCGGGCTCCGATCCTCCGCCGGGAGCGGGCCGTCCGCGGTCCGCCTGCGCGATTCCCGCGCCGGCGTCGCCGGGTACGAGCCGGGCGTGCGCACGCGCACCCTCGACCGGAGCGCGATCCTCGAGCGCTACGCTCGGCCGGTCCCCGAGAGCAGCGCCGGCCCGTCGGCGTCGCGGCTCGGTCGCTCCGGTCCCGGCCGCGAGGCCGCGCTCGGGCTCGGGCTCGGCCGCACTCGCGGAGCAGGCGAAGCCCTCTCCGAGCCGGCGCGTGGCCGCTCGTCCGTGCTCGCCGCGGCGGGACCCGCACGAGGGCGCGCGCCGAGCCTGCTCGCCACGGGACGCTCGCCCGCCGCGCCGATCGGCGCCGAGGCGTCGCTGAAATCGCTGCGTCAGCTCGCGCGCGAGAACCCGGCTCGCGCCCGCGCCATGCTCTCCGCGGGCAACGCGATCTCCGGCGCCACCGCCACCTCGCTCTCGATCGGCATCGGCATCACTTCGGGCTGCTTCTGGAGCCCCAATTGGTGCGGCCCCTTCTTCAACGGCTGGTCCTTCTGGTGGGGCACGCCACACGCATGGTTCTGGTGGGGCGCGCCGGCGCACTGCTGGTCGCCCTGGGGCTGGTGGTGGTGGAGCTGCTCGCCCTGGTGGTGGCACTCGTACTACCCGGTCTACTACTCGCCCCCGGTCTACTACGCCACCGTCGTCAACCACTACTACGACGACGGCTACTCGAGCGGCGGCTACACCACGGGCTACACGGAGCCGCCCGCTGAGGGCGAGGGTGTCGCGCAAGCGCCGGCGGAATCAACCCCGGTGCAGGTCGGTCGCGCGAGCGAGGAGGCGCTGGTTCGCGCCGCGAGCCAGTACCTCACGCTCGGCGACCAGGCCTTCCGCGACGGCCGCTACGCGGACTCGGTGCACTTCTACGCGAAGGCGATCGAGTACCAGCCCCAGGACGGCGTCCTGTACCTGGTGCTCTCCGATGCGCTCTTCGCCACCGGCGACTACCACTACGGCGCGTACGCCCTGCGCAAGGCGCTCGAGCTGGATCCGTCGCAAGCGCGGAAGGTAGTCGACAAGCACACATTCTACGGCGACCCGACGGAGTTCGACCGCCAGCTCGCGGTGCTCGAGACCTACCTGGTCGACCATCCCGGCGACACGGACGCGCGGCTCTTGCTCGCCGCAAACTACCTCTTCGGTGGACGCCCGGCCGCGGCGGTGGACCTGCTCGAGAGCCCGGCCGGCGAGGCCGTGCGCTCGAGCACCGCCGGCGCGTTGATCCTCTCCGGCGCGAAGGAGCTCCAGTACGGCCCGCGCCCCTCCGGCGCCCGCTCCTTCTGAAACGCAACGTCCGAGTCGTAGTCGAAGAGCTCGATCCGCG
>DATKBQ010000302.1:0-2770 GCA_035546375.1 Planctomycetota bacterium
CGCGACAAGATCGGCGCCGGCGGAACCGAGATCGTGGCGCTCGAGCGCACCCGCTCCGAGGATATGGCGGCCTTGCTCGACCAGCTGCGCTTCCTCCTGCTCGTCGGCGGCATCGCCTTCGCCTACATCGAGTTCAAGACCGCCGGCTTCGGGATCTTCGGGATCCTCTCGATCGGCTGCTTCGCGCTGTTCCTCTTCGGGCGCTACCTGGTCGGCCTGGCGGACGTCTTGAACATCGTGCTCGTCGCCGCCGGCCTGATCCTGATCGCCGTGGAGATCTTCGCGATCCCCGGCACGATCTGGGCCGGCCTCGCGGGGGGCGTGCTGCTGCTCGCCGGGCTCTTCCTCTCGAGCGTCGATCCGCGCTTCGAGTACGAGATCGACCGGCGCATGGTGCTCGACGCGGCCTTCAACCTCGCGCTCTGGACCACCGTCGGGCTGCTCGGCGCGCTCGCGCTCGGCCGGGTCCTCCCGCACGCGCCGGTGATCTCGCGCCTGGTCCTGAAGGGCGGGGCCGAGCGCCTCACCGGCGGCGCCCTGCCCGAGGCGCGCACGGTCGGCGAGAAGCGCGCGCTGATCGGCTCGAGCGGGCGCGCGCTGACGCCCCTTCGGCCGGTGGGCAAGGTCGAGCTGGCCGCGCTGGCCGGTCAGGAGCTGGAGGCGCGCTCGGGCGGCGAGGCGATCGAGAGCGGAACGCGCGTGCGCGTCGTCGACGTGTCCAGCGGCCGCCTGGTGGTCGAGGCCGAGGACGGCGGAGGCACGAGCGCATGAGCTTGGCGCTGGCGATCCTGCTTTTCGGCCTCGGCCTGGGCTTCATCGTCGCCGAGGTGCTCTTCCCGAGCCTCGGCCTCTTGAGCCTGCTCGCGACCGCCTGCATCGTCGGCGCCGTCGCGATCGCCTTCGCCGAGGCGCCGGCCACCGGCGTGCGCTTCCTGGTCGCGGTCGCGCTGCTCGTGCCGCTGGCGATCCTCTTCGGCCTGCGAATCTTCCCGAACACGCCGCTCGGCCGGCACATGGTCTCGCGCGGGCTCTCGTTCTCCTCCAGCGCGGCCACCGACCACCGCGACCTGGAGCTCGCCGGCCGCGAGGGCGTGGTCGAGGCGCCGCTGCGCCCGGCCGGCATCGCGCGCATCGACGGCCGCCGCGTGGACGTGGTCAGCCGGGGCGAGATGATCGAGGCGGGCGCGCGCGTGCGCGTGCTGGAGGTGCGCGGCAACCGCGTGGTGGTCGCGCGCTCGGAAGAACACGGCGAGGGCGCCGGCCCCGCGGGATCCGCGGGCGGGGGCTCGGAAACGAAAGGAGCTGGAGGATGAGCTGGAGCGAAGGAATGGCGATGGCCGCCGGGACGGGCATGGCGCAGGGCCTGGCGCAGGTGGATGCGATGGGGCCGTTGAAGCTGATCGGCCTGATCCTCCTCGGGCTCTTCCTGCTGGTGTTCCTGGTCGTGTTCATGCGCTACGCGAACCTGTACATCCGCTCGATCCTGACCCGCGCCGGCGTCGGGCTCTTCGACATGTTCGCCATGAGCCTGCGGCGCGTGAACCCGGCGGCGATCGTGAACGCGCGCGTCATGCTGGTCCAGGCGCGCGTCGAGGGCGTCGACAAGCGCGACCTCGAGGCGCACTTGCTCGCCGGCGGGAACGTCGAGCGCGTCGTGCTGGCGATGATCGCCGCCGACCGCGCCGGCATCGAGCTCAACTTCCGCACTGCCGCCAGCATCGACCTCGCCGGCCGCGACCTGCTCGAGGCCGTGCGCACCAGCGTCACGCCGAAGGTGATCGACTGCCCCAACCCGGCCAGCGGCAAGAGCGAGATCGCCGCGGTCGCCAAGGACGGCATCCAGGTGCTCGCCAAGGCGCGCGTCACCGTGCGCACGAACATCTCGCGGCTGGTCGGCGGCGCCGGCGAGGAGACGATCATCGCGCGCGTCGGCGAGGGCATCGTCTCGACCATCGGCTCGAAGCAGAGCCACAAGGAGGTGCTCGAGAACCCCGACCACATCTCCAAGACCGTGCTCGCGCGCGGCCTCGACGCCGGCACCGCCTTCGAGATCGTCTCGATCGACATCGCCGACGTGGACATCGGCATCAACATCGGCGCGCGCCTGCAGGCCGACCAGGCCGAGGCCGACAAGCGCGTGGCGCAGGCGAACGCCGAGAAGCGCCGCGCGATGGCGGTCGCCGCCGAGCAGGAGTACATGGCCTCGGTGATGGAGAACCGCTCCAAGGTCGTCCTGGCCGAGGCCGAGGTGCCGCTGGCCATGGCGGAGGCCCTGCGCAGCGGGAACCTGGGCGTGATGGACCTCTACCGCCTGCGCAACATCGAGTCCGACACGAGGATGCGCGGCTCGATCGCGGGCGGCGGATCCGGTGGCGGCGGCGGCCCCGCCGGCGGCGGCGGCGAGACCGGCACGGGCGGGCTGCCGCGGATGGAGCCCAAGCCGTGAGCCTCGCGCTCCAGGACTTCTCGCGCGAGGTCGACCTCCTGATCCGGGCCGGCGTGGTCGTGCTCTTCCTGGTGATCCCGATCGCCCGCGGCGTGATGGAGGCGCGGCGCAAGCAGGCCGAGCGCGAAAGCCAGAAGCGCGCCGCCCACCACGCCCCCGATCCCGACCGCGAGCGCGCGGAGCGGGGCGCGGGGAAAGAGCTCTGGGAGCAGCTCCTGCGCGGCGAGGCGCCGCCGGAGTCCCCCTGGCCTCCCACGCAGGCGCCGCCCAAGCCCCAGCGAGCTGCCACGGCGGCCGCGCCCGCTCCGAAGCGCCCGGCGCGTC
>DATKBQ010000303.1:0-12096 GCA_035546375.1 Planctomycetota bacterium
GCCACCGCCGGCAAGGCGCTCCTCCACCTCGGCCGGCGAGAGCTGGCTCTCCTTGATCTCGGCGCGCCAGGCGTCGAGGGTCTGGCGGACGAGCTCGAGGACCAGCGAGCGCGGGAAACGGGGCTCGAGGGCGGCTACGGCGGGGAGCTGGAGGACCTCCTCGACCGAGGGGCGGAGGCGCAGACCCCGGGAGGGGGCGTCGGGTGCGGACACGCGCCGGATTGGAGCAAACGTCCCGGCCGGGGATCCAGCAATTCCGTCTTGGCGCGAGGTCGGAGCCGGGCTCGAACCTCGAGCCTGTGCAGGCCGGGGCTGCCGTCTGCAGCGCACGTCAAGGTGAAGAATCGAACCTGGCACCGTGCTCGCCGTGGATTCGGGGCGATACTGTTGCTCCAATCCGCCATGCGCTGGAGGTTGCGGCCGGCCGATCCGCAGGTGGTGCGGAGCCTCGCCCGGCGCAACGCCCTGCCGGAGCTGGTGGCGCGGCTTCTCGCTTGCCGGGGGCACGTTGAGCCCGAGCGGGCCGCCGAGCACCTCGCGGCGAGCCTGAACGCGCTGCACGAGCCCGCGCTGCTCCCGGGCATGGCGGAGGCCACGGCCCGCTTGGCCCGGGCGATCCAGGGCCGCGAGCGCATCCTCGTCCACGGCGACTACGACGTCGACGGCGTCACTGGGACCGTGCTCCTGATGCGCCTCTTCGCCCTGCTCGGGGCGCGCGCGGATTGGCACATCCCGAGCCGGCTCGTCGACGGATACTCCTTCGGCCGCCACTCGATCGAGCGTGCGCGCGCCTGCGAGGCCTCGGTGGTGGTCAGCGTCGACAACGGGACCTCGGCCGGCGAGACCATCGCCGAGCTGGCGGCGATGGGCGTCGACACGGTGGTGACCGACCACCACGAGCCGCCCGACGGGCCGCTCCCCGCGGCCGCCGCGATCGTGAACCCGAAGCTCGCGGGCTCGAGCTACCCCTTCCGCGAGCTGTGCGGCTCGGGCGTCGCCTTCAAGCTCGCCTGGGGCCTGTGCCAGGAGGTCTCCGGCGCGCGCCGCGTGCGCGAGGATCTGCGACTCTACCTGCACGATGCGATGGCCTACGTCGCGCTGGCGACGGTGTGCGACGTCGTCCCGCTGATCGGCGAGAACCGCGTGCTCGCCCGGCGCGGGCTCGCGGCGCTCGAGACCAGCTCCAGCGCGGGCCTGCGCGCGCTGCTCGAGGTCGCCGGTCTCGGCGCGCAGCCTTTGTGCGCCGAGGACGTCGGCTTCAAGCTCGGCCCGCGGTTGAACGCGGCCGGGCGCCTGGGCAGCGCCGCGCTGGCGGTCGAGCTCCTGCTCGCGCGCGACCCGGCCGAGGCGCGCCGGCTCGCGCTCGAGCTGGACAAGCTGAACGTCGAGCGCCGCCGCATCGAGGCCGAGTTGTGCGAGCAGGTCTTCCTGCAAGCGGAACGCCGCGCCGCCGACCCGGTGCTCGTCTTGGCCGGCGAAGGCTGGCACGCGGGCGTCGTCGGGATCGTCGCCGCGCGCGTCGCGCAGCGCTTCCGCCGTCCCGCGCTGGTGATCGGCCTCGACGGCGCGACCGGCCGCGGCAGCGCGCGCTCGATCGACGGCTTCGACGTGCTCGAGGCGATGCGCGGCGGGGAGCGGCACATGCTGCGCTTCGGCGGCCACGCCCAGGCGGCGGGGTGCGAAGTGCGCGCGGACGAGGTCGACCGTCTGCGCGAGGCCATCTGCGAGCGCGCGCGGGCGCTGGCGCCCGCCGTGGACGATGGCGAGCGCGCACTGTGGATCGACGGCGAGCTGGAGCTGGCGCGCATGGGCGAGGACCTCATGCGCGCGATCGACCGCTTGGAGCCGTTCGGCGCGCAGAACGAGAAGCCGGTGCTCGTGTCGTCGGATTTGCGGCTGGCCGAGGCGGCCAGGGTCATCGGGCAGGACGGGTCGCACCTCGCGCTCGTGGTGCGCCAAGGCGAGCGCGCGCTGCGCGGGGTGGCGTTCGGCATGGGAGCACGCGCGGCCGAGCTCGCGATGGGCGCGCCGCTGCACGTCGCGTACACGCCGAGGTGGAATCACTTCCGCGGCGAGCGCCGGCTCGAGCTCCTGGTGCACGACTTCCGCGTCGGCGAGCGGCCGGCGCTGGCGGGGTAGTCCCCAATCGAGTGATCCCCCCCGCGGTCGCGTTTGATTCGGGGAACATCTCGACTGCCGCGCGCTTGCGCTTTCGGGCTCGTCGGGTGGAACGCTCACCCAACCCGCCGGCTCTCGAGCGCCAGTGCCAGGATCCGCGCGCACTCCATCCGCGTGAACGCGTCGCGCGCCTCCCCTCCCAGCGCCTCGAGCAGCGCCACGCGCCGCCGGCGTGAGACGCGCGGCAGGATCCTGCCGCGTCGAAACCCCGTGAAGGCGACCGACGGCAACGGCACCCTGCGCAAGCGCAGCCCGCGCACCACCCTCGAGCTAGCCTGAAGCTCCTCCAATACGGACGCCGCGCACTCTCCCGGCTCCGGCCCACGAGCGAGAGGAGCCCGCGAAAGGTGCACGTCGCCGAGCGCGAGCCCTGGCAGCCACGCGCCGCAGCGGAACAGCGCCGCAAAGGCGATCCCGAGCGCGCGCAGCCCCAGGCGCCGCTCGCGGCCCTGAGGGCGCCGCGCGAGCCAAGCGTCGAGCGGCTCGAAGCCCTCCAGCTCGCGCGTCACCAGGAAGGAGCGGCTGGTGAGGACTCCCGGCCGCTCGCCGAGCGCGATCAACCGCGGTGCGCCGACTCCGTTGCGCTGGAGGTGGCAGATCAGGTTCCACTCGCGCGCGGCGAGGCTCGAGCTGCGCGGGTGGGTCAGGCGCGCGCGCAGGAGCTCCGCCCCGCGGCCGGCGAAGCGGTGGACCCGCACCCAGCCGGTGCCCGCGCCGGAGGGCCGCTCACGGCGCATGCCGTGCTCGTCGGGCGTTCCCGGCAGCGGCAGGCGGAGCAGGCTCTCGCCGGGGATCGAGAAGAGCCCCTGCGCCCGGTCGGCGGTGGCGAGCCCTTCGTTCAGCCCCATCCAGGCCTCGAAGGAGCCGCCGCCCAGCTCAGCCAGGTCGCGAAGGCCTGGCGCGAGCTCGATGCGCGTCGGGAGCGTCGATTCCTTCACGGGAGGGGCGAGTGTAGCGCGCGCGGCACGCGGCGCGCCGCCGCGCGATTGGTCGCCGCGGCTCCATCGCCTATCTTCCCGCCATGCCGCGCGTCTTCCTCCTGGACGGCACTGCCCTCGCCTACCGGTCGCACTTCGCCCTCGTGCGCTCGGGCCTCTCCACGCCCGACGGGCAGCCCTGTGGGGCGACGTACGGGTTCACCATGACCCTGCGCAAGATCCTGGAGGAAGAGCGCCCGGACCGGATCGCGGTCGCCTTCGACCCGCCCGGCGCGACCTTCCGCCACGCGCTCTACGACGACTACAAGGCGACGCGCCAGAAGGCGCCGGACGAGATGGTGGCGCAGCTCGAGTGGCTGCGCGAGATCGTGCGCGCGCACGGGGTGCCGCTGTTCGAGGTGCCCGGCTTCGAGGCCGACGACGTGATCGGCACGCTGGCGCGCCAGGCCGAGCGCGCCGGCTGGGAGGTCCTGATCGTCACCGGCGACAAGGACTTCATGCAGCTCGTCGGCCCGCGCGTGAAGCTCTACAACGTCTTCAAGCCCAATCAGGACCTGGTCGTCGAGGACGAAGGCGCGGTCTTCGAGAAGTTCCACACCACGCCCGAGCACGTGATCGACGTCCTGGCGATCATGGGCGACGCCTCCGACAACGTGCCCGGCGTCAAGGGGATCGGCGAGAAGGGCGCGGTCAAGCTGATCGAGGAGTTCGGCTCGGTGGCGGCGCTGGTGGAGGGCCTGGAGCGGGTCAAGGGCAAGACCCGCGAGAAGATCGAGCAGTCCCTGGACCGCATGCGGCTCTCGCTCGAGCTGGTCACGATCAACACCGAGGTCCCGCTCGATCCGGGGTTCGAGGCCCTCGCGCCGCCCGGGCCGGACCTGCCGCGGCTCGTGGCGGTCTTGCAGGCGCTGGGCTTCGTGAGCCTCTTGCGCAAGGTCGAGGTCGCGCCGAGCCCGGCCGAGCGGCGCGACTACCACCTGGTGCGCGACCGGGCCGGGCTCGAGGCGATGCTCGCCGAGCTGCGCGCGGCGGGCGAGTTCGCCTTCGACACCGAGACCGACAGCCTGTTCCCGATGCAGTCGGAGCTGGTCGGGCTCTCGTTCTCGGCGGCGCCGATGCGCGCCTTCTACGTGCCCTTCAACCAGGATCCGCCGGTGCTACCGGGCGGCAAGCGCGAGCTGCTCGAGGCCCTGGCTCCCCTGCTCACCGACTTCTCGTTGCGGCGCATCGGGCAGAACTACAAGTACGACGCGCTGGTGCTCGCCGCCCAGGGCGTGCGCATGCCGGCTCCGGACTTCGACACGATGGTGGCGTCCTTCTGCGTCGCCGGCACCTCGCGGCGCCACAACCTCGACGACTTGGCGCTCACCTATTTCGACCTGCGCAAGATCCCGACCAGCGACCTGATCGGGCGCGGCGCGAAGCAGGTCACGATGGCCGAGGTGCCGGTCGAGAAGGTCGCCGAGTACGCCTGCGAGGATGCGGACGTCACCTTCCGGCTGCGCGCCGCGCTTGCGCCCGAGCTGGAGCGCACGGGCTCGGAGGCGCTCTTCCGCGAGCTCGAGATGCCGCTGGTGCCGGTGCTGACGCGCATGGAGGAGCGCGGCATCCGGCTCGACGTCGCCCTGCTCGCCTCGATCGGCGCCGAGCTCGAGCGCGACCTCGAGCGGGTGTGCGCGGAGATCTACGGCCTGGCCGGCGAGACCTTCAACCTAAACAGCCCCAAGGCCCTGGGCGAGGTGCTCTTCGAGCGGCTGTGCATCCACGAAGTGGCCGGGATCCGCCGCCCGCGGCGCACGCAGACCGGCTGGGCCACCGACTTCGACACGCTCACCTCGAGCTACGGCGACGTCGAGATCGTCAAGAAGCTGCTCGAGTACCGGGAGGCGGCGAAGCTCAAGAGCACCTACGTCGAGGCGCTGCCGCGCTTCGTCAACCCGCGCACCGGGAGAGTGCACTGCTCGTTCAGCCAGGTCTCCGCGGCCACCGGGCGGCTGGCGTCGAGCGACCCGAATCTCCAGAACATCCCCGTGCGCAGCGAGCGCGGCCGCGCCCTGCGCCAGGCCTTCGTCGCGCGCGAGGGCGACGAGCGCGGCGAGTGGGTGCTCCTGACCGCCGACTACAGCCAGGTCGAGCTGCGCATCCTGGCCCACTTCTGCGGCGACGAGCGCATGCGCGCCGCCTTCGCCCAGGGCCGCGACATCCACGCCTCGACCGCCAGCATCGTCTTCGACGTGCCCGAGCCGGCGGTGACGCGCGAGATGCGCAGCCGCGCCAAGGCGGTCAACTACGGCCTGCTCTACGGCATGGGCGCGCCGCGCCTGGCGCGCGAGACGGGCCTCTCGATGGTCGAGGCGCGGCAGTTCATCGAGCGCTACTTCGCCTCGTTCCCGACCGTGCGCGGCTGGCGCGACGCGCTGCTCGAGCGCGCGCGCGAGACGGGCTCGGTGGAGACGCTCCTGGGCCGCCGGCGCCCGCTGCCGGACATCCGCTCGGAGGACGCGCGCGCCCGCGCGGCGGCGGAGAACATGGCGGTGAACACGCCCATCCAGGGCTCGGCTGCGGACATCATCAAGCGCGCGATGATCGACCTGGACCGCCGCCTCGCTGAACGCGGCCTGGCGGCCGGCCTGCTCCTGCAAGTACACGACGAGCTGGTGCTCGAGGTGCCGCTCGCGGAGCTCGACGAGACCAGCGAGCTCGTGCGCGAGTGCATGGAGCACGCGGTGACGCTCAGCGTCCCGCTGAAGGTCGACCTCGGCCACGGCCGTACGTGGCTCGAGGCGCACTAGCGCCCACGGTACTTGGCGGCGCGAAGCCCGAGCGGGTCGCATGCTTGCCTGACCGTCCCCGATCAGTCCTCAATCGAGTTGCGAGCACCCGATCGCTGCCCGACGCGGAGTCCCGGATGCCAAATGCTTCTGGGTTCTCACGCCTGATTCCCCGCGTGGCGATGGATCGCCCCGGCGCGCGCACTTGATTGGGGACTGATCGGTCCGTGGCGGAGCGCGCCTGTGGGGATCGCGTGCTTGCCCGACCGTCCCCGATCAGTCCCCAATCAAGTTGCGAGCACGCGGTCGCTGCCCACACCGGCGCGGATCACGAGCAAGATGGGCTTCGTCACGCACCCGCGCGATCCAAACGCTCGCGCAGCTCGGCCACGGCCGCCTCCAGCACGGCGACGCGCTCGGCCAGGTCGCTCGCGCCGCGCGGGGTCGCACTCGGCTCGGCCGGCGCCGGGCGGTCCAGCGGATGCAGGTCCGGCGCCAGGAGCTGCATCCAGCGCTCCGCCCGCGACCCCGGCGCCGGCTCCAACCGGCGCACGAATCCCTGCTCCGCCAGCTCCGTGAGCTTGCGCCCCGCGTCCTCGAGCGTCGGCAGGCTCGCCATGCGGCTCGCGCGCCCGCGCAGCTCCCCCTGGGTCTGCGGCCCGCGCATCAGGAGCTCCGCCACGATCGCCAGACCGGCGTCGTCCAGCTTCAGCACCTCCTTCGCGTTGTGGCGGTACTTCTCGACGCGGCTCCCGGCCGGCGTGACGCGGCCGGCGAGCAGCTTGGCCATCAAGCCCTGCAGCCCGACGTGCACCTCGGCCTCGGAGTATTCGACCACCGGGTCGCGGTTCGACTTCTGGTTCGCGCCCGCCGTCGCGGCGTTCGACGTCAGCGGGTACTGGTCCGGCGTGGTCAGCGACTTCTCGATCAGGACGCCCAGGAGCCGGGCCTCGTGGGCGTTCAGGCTGGGGATCGTCGGCGGCATGGCTGCACCTCCGGGCGCTGAACTTGGAGCGGTCCGCTGGAAGGGACCCCGCTATCAAACCGTTCGCGCCCGCTTCCCGCACGCCGATTCCGAACCGCCAGCCCCGAGTGGGCACTGCCATCCACCGAGGCGCGTACTACAGTGCCCGGCCGCAAGCCCGCTGGTCCATGCGCCTCCTCCTCGTCGTCGCCTCCATCATCGTCCTGGCCGCCGGCCTGCTCCTGGCCGTCGCCTTTCTGGGACGCCCGGCGGAGCCGCCCACCGCGATCGCGGACCACAAGCAAGATTCGGCGCCTGCTGGGGTTGAAGAGGTCCTCGCACGCACCGAAGCCGAGCAGGACTCGCGTTCGGCGCAGGCGGTCGAGCCCATCGCTGAAACGGAAACGACCGCAGCCCCCGCCGACGCCGGCGCATCGATCGCGGGCTTCGTGCGCGTGCGGATCGCTGCCGAGCGAGCCGATCTCGCTGCTCCTGATTGCGACCGATGCCGAGTTCTCCCGGAACGAGCGGCTGGCCCGCGTTGCAGACGATGGCCGCTTCGAATTCGATGGACTTCCCCATGGGCTTCGCGGCTCGCTCTTCATCCCGAAACGCTACCGATTCGCTCGTACGAAGCCGGACGCCCGCTTTCTCGCCGTAGCGGTCCCTCAGGAGGACCTACAGCTCGATTTGGAGCGCAGACCCTCCCTCACTGGGCGTCTGGTATCCCTCCAGGACTGGGAACCGCTTGAAGAGGCCCGGCTATCGGTTTCCATCAAATGGCGGAGCGGCGACTTCATGACGGACGAGGCCGAGCTCGAGGGGAATCGGTTCTTCTTCGCGCTGGCCGAGAACGGCGAGATCCACAGCGTATCGCTCGACGCGTGGACGGATACCGGTCTGCGCGGCGCGTTCGAGTTCGAGGGCGACGAGATCCCGCAGGACCTTGACCTCGGGCAGCTCGCACTCGGCGCAGGCGGCGTCGCACGGTTGGTCGTGCTCGACCCGGAGCGCCGCCCGGTCAACGGCGCCCGTGTGCGCGCTCGAGATGTCGAGGGCATCGCCGAGGAAACGGACTCCGAGGGACGGGCGACACTGCAAGGCCTGCCGCCCGATGCCACGTTCGAGGTGCTCGCCCGTGGCTTCGAGCCCATCCGCTTTCCGGCGCCGATCTCCCTGGAGCCCGTGGAAGTCGTCCTTCAGCGCGCCAACCGTCTCACGATCCGCATCCTGGACTCAAACGGCGCCCCTCAGCCCGCAGCGCGGTTGCGCATCTCGGCCGAGGGCGTCTTGTTCCCCGAAGGGGTGTTCAATCGCTTCCTGACACCCCAGATCCCCGGTCTGGGCTCGCTTGGAGGTCGGGACGGCGAACTGCACTACTACAGACTCGTCGCAGACGAGCGTGGTTCGGTCGAGCTCCAGAGCATCCTCCCCGGGCGGACGTTCGCGCTGGATGTCGAAGACGAGGCCGGCGGCTCGGCCCACCACGAGGTCGTCGAGCCCATGGAAGCGCAGGAGCAGCGCGAGCTCACCGTCCGCCTCTCGCGCCCGTCCAGGTCCCTCGCGGGCCGAGTGCAGGACCTGTTCGGACAGCCGCTCGAAGGAGCCGCGGTGACGCTCCTGGGAGAGCGCGACGGAATCGGCCGCAAGACGGAACCCGACGGCCGATTCCTGTTCGAGGGCCTCTACGGCGAGGAGTTCGAGATGAAGGTCGAGCTCCGCGGCTACGTGAGCTCGCGCCTGCGCGAGGTCCGCGTGCCCCCCGATGCAGTCCCGCTGCAGGTCGTCCTGGAGCAGGGCCGCGACGTGCGCGTGAGCGTGGTCGATGCGCGCGGCAAGCGCATCGACGCGGGCTCCGTCTTCGCATTCTTGTCCGACGGCGACCAGCCGTGGTTCGCGAAGCCCCAGGCCGACGGGCCCCGGCTTCTGAGCGACGTCCCCTTCCTCGACCTCCGGGTGCGATTGCAACTGGACGGCAAGGAGTTCTGGCAGACCCTTCCGGCTCACGTCGACGAGATCGTGATCCCCGTCCCCGAGTTCGGCCGCCTCGAAGTCGCCTTCGAGCCCGACCCAGGCCTTCCCCGGGAGCGCCTGGGCCTGCTCCTGCGCTCGATCGACGAGGCGAGGCAGCGGTGGGTCCACCTGATCCCCACCCGTACGGCCCCCATGGAGTTCGAAGCCGTGCTGCCCGGCAGCTACGACCTCTCCTTCTCGATCTGGGAGGAGCGCGGTTCCGAAGCGAAGTTCGTCTCGCTCCGCCCGCCGATGCGCGTGCAGGTCGCGCCGGGCGAGACGACCCGCGTGCAGCTTCGATGAGCGCGAGCCTCAACGCGCCGCATCGCGGGCGAGCTCGCCCACCAACCGGACCAGCGGAGGCTGGAACACGGCGGCGACCGCCTCGACGCCGGCTCGGGTGCAGTGGATGCCGTCGGGCAGGAAGAGCGAGTCGTCGGTGACCGCGGCGGCGACGTCGATCAGCTCGACCCCCTCCTCCCGCGCGATCCTGCGCACCGCGTCGTTGTAGGCGGCGAAGTCGGGAGCCTCGCGCACGTCCGTTCGCGCGGCCTGCGTGGCCAGGACGGGGCGGATGCCGTGCGCGCGCGCGAGCACGACGATGCTGCGCAGGTTGGCCTCGAAGTAGCGCAGGCCGATCTCGTGCGGGTGCGAGCGCTGCTCCTCTTCCGGGAAGCGCAGCGCGTGGAACGACGACACCGCGTGGCGGGCGAGGCGCGAGACCTTCGTCAGCGCTGCCAGCGCGCCCGTTCGGTGGCGCATGCCGAGGTAGAAGTCGGTCTTGTACTTGTTGCCGTAGTCGGAGAGCACTTCCTCGCCGAAGCGCCTGACCGAGAGGTCGTTGATGTTGTGGTAGACGGTGATGACATCGGGCCGCACGTCGAGGTTGCGCAGCGCGAGGTTGACCAGCGTGTGGGCGCTCGAGAAGCCATCGCCGCCCGCGTTCAAGACGCGCACGCTCCGGCCCTCCGCCGTGTCCTTCAGGCGCTCCTCCAGGATCTGCGGGTAGCTGATCCCCGCTCGCCAATCGACGGTGGTCGAGCCGCCGAAGCAGATCACGCGGATCTCGCCCGGCGCTTTCTCGCGCGCCACCCACCCGTTGTGGAACTGGAAGCCCCCCGCGGCGAGCAGGGGCCGCGGCTCCTCGTAGGTCGTGAAGAACGGGCTCGTGAACTCGCTCGGGTCGTCGAAGAAGCCGCGGCCGGTGCGCTGGAGCCAGACGCGCCAGCCGAGCTCGAGCGCGACCAGCGCGAAGGCCAGCGCGGCCAAGGCGATGAGGACCCGGCGCCCCGCGCGCGAGCGCACCGGCGCCTGAGCGGACGAGTCCATGGGTGAAGTAGACGGCATGGCTTGGCCCCATGGAACGCGGCGCCATCGGGGGGAGGCGCCGCTCTGGGGACGACCCCGCGTGTGCGCCTCCCGGGCTCCAGCGCGACCGCGCCGGCGGCCGATGCGCCCTTTGCGGGTCCAAGAGCCTGTGCTACAAGGACTTAGCCGCCGCCGGGCACGCCGCGTGACCGCACGCGGCGCTCGCAAGTCCTTGCTCGGGCTGGACTTCCGGCTATCCTGCCGTATAGGGGAGAGTGCGCCCCGCGAACCTCGCCCGCACCGCCAGCGATGACCCAGACCATCCAGGACACGATCAAGAGCGCCGAGACCTTCTCGGTCGTCCCCGAGCTGTGCATCGCCTGCGACGCCTGCTGCCAGGACTTCCCCGAGATCTTCTACATGGGCCAGGACGCGAAGGCGCACGCCCGCGACGGCCACGACTCCGCGCTCTACAACGCGCGCACGGTGGTCGACGTCTGCCCGACCGCGGCCATCGAGTTCACGGGCGAGCTACCGCCGCCCGAGGACCTGGGCAAGCTCGAGGAGGTCCCCGGCTGGGAGCTCGAGTGGGCGCGCTGGCGCGACGCCGAGGAGGACGCCCTCGAGCGCGACCGCCGCTACGGCCGCGACTACCGGGTCGAGGAGGAGCAAGGTCTCGTCCGCATCACCTTCCAGTTCCCTACGCGCGTCCCGGCCGTGCGTGACCGCTTCAAGTACGGCCTGCCGGAGGTGATGCCGCTCTACGGCCACCACGTCGTGCAGGACGGCAACGTCTTGATGGTCTACGGCTGGGTCAAGGACCCCAAGGTGCGCAGCCTGACGCACACCACGCGCTCCTTCCCCGGCCAGTTCGTGACCAGCCTGGAGCTCGAGCAGCGCGGCCTCGGCTTCGTCTCGCGCTTCGACGCCCACCAGCGCCTCGAGATCGTGCTCTTCACCGACGAGAGGGCGAAGGCCGACTGGCAGTGGCGCGCGCACTTCATCGGCGAGAAGTGCACCGCCTGCACGATCTGCGAGCGCGTCTGCCCCACCAATGCGATCACCTCCGGCGAGCGCTTCTACATCGACCCCGACCTGTGCATCAACTGCTCGGTGTGCGGGATCTACTGCCCCTTCGACGCGATCAACGACCAGCACGAGACCACCGTCACCTACGTCAAGCCCAAGCAGGTGCCCAAGGCGCTCGTGCACGAGGAGCTGTGCACCGGCTGCGAGTTCTGCGTCGACGTGTGCCCGTTCGAGGCGCTGAAGATGGAGATGTGCGAGGACGGGTTCAATCGCATCGCGGTGGTGATCGAGAAGAACTGCACCTCCTGCAAGCTGTGCGAGCAGGTGTGCATCAAGGACGCGATCGAGGTGCCGCGCGTGCAGAGCTTCGAGAACATCGGCATGTCGTTCATGAACTACCTGGAGGACGGGCACTAGTCGCGCGATCGGCGAGCGGCGGGCCCCGCCGGCTGCCGCGTGCGTGCAGGCCGGATGGTGGAGGCCGAACGCCTTCCAACAGGATGGGTAGTCCGCGCGCCATCGGTCTAACCCTCGCGTGCCCGATTCCCAAGTTTGATTCGGCGAACATCTCGCGGCGGAGTACCAAACGCGCGCAGGATCCACGCGAATCGCCGAGTCGCAACCCGTGACCCACCCCTTCGGGCGCGAAGCTCTGCCTCCGCTACCTGAACTCCGCGGGAGGATCGGCCGTCTGCGGCCGATCCGTACGCGGAGTCCGGCGGCCGTACTCGGCCGCCGAAGCGCCCGAAGGGCGCCCCTGCACGTCCCCGTCCCCCGCCTCTTCCTCGTCCGCCCCCCCCGCCCCCTCCAACACCTCGCGCAGCTTCACGCGCACTTCCTCGATGCGCTCGGGCGAGAAGTCGAACACCTCGACCTCGATCTCGTCGCTGCGCCG
>DATKBQ010000304.1:0-2380 GCA_035546375.1 Planctomycetota bacterium
ATGCCGTCGACCAGCGAGTGCCGGCAGCCGTACAGGTTGTCGAACTTGCTCTTGGTGACCGAGTCGTTGACGTTGATTGCCGGGAAGAGCAGCGTGCCGGCCTCCATCCGCTGGTAGAGCCGGTGCACGCCGGTGGTCGTCTCCTCGGTGACGCCGAGGATCCCGCGCCCGATGCGCGTCCACCGCTGCGGGTCGCGCGCGAGCGAGCGCCGCAGGAGCTCGAGCACGACCGCGTGCTCGTCGGAGTCCTCCGCGCCGCGCTCGGGGACCTTCCCGGCGGCCTCCAGCTCGGTCCCCAGGTGCACGAGCAGCGTCGCGTCGCCGCCGTCGTCGAGCAGCATGTTCGGGCCCGCCCCGTCGGGCCAGGTGAGCGCCTGCTCGGTGCACCACCAGTACTCCTCCAGGGTCTCGCCCTTCCAGGCGAAGACGGCGATGCCGCTCGGCCGTTCGGCGCTGCCACCACGTCCCACCGCCACCGCCGCAGCGGCGTGGTCCTGGGTCGAGAAGATGTTGCAGGAGGCCCAGCGCACCTCGGCGCCGAGCTCCAGCAGGGTCTCGATCAGCACGGCGGTCTGCACCGTCATGTGCAGCGAGCCGGTGATGCGCGCGCCGCGCAGCGGCGCTTTAGGACCGTACTCCTCGCGCAGGGCCATCAGGCCGGGCATCTCGTGCTCGGCCAGCTCGATCTCCTTGCGCCCGAAGGCGGCGAGCGAGAGGTCCTTGACGCGGAAGTCGGGGGTGGTGGCGGGGCGGGCGGTCTGGGTGGTGCTCATGGTCTCGTGGGGGGCTCGAAGGGCCTCGAAGGGTACCCGCTGCGGCGGCCGCGCGGGGCGATGGGGAGAGCCGCGCCGCGTCTCATCCCCGCGCGGGGACCTCCCGGGACGTCTCGGGGCTGCTCAGCGTCTCCAGCGGCGCGGTCTCGATGGCGAGGATCTCCACCTCCATCGGACCCGACGGCAGCTCGACCACGGCGCGCTCGCCGGTCTGCTTGCCGAGCATGCCGCTCGCCAGCGGCGCGCGATAGCTGATCGCGTTCGCCCGATCGTCCCACGGCCCGAGCAGGACCACGGTGTGCTCCTGGCCGCTCGCCACCTCCCGGTAGCGCACCTCGGTGCCGGGGCAGACCGTGTCCTCGGGGATCGGGGCGTTCTCGAGCAGCGCCGCCTGGCGCATCTCGCGCTCGATCGCCGTCGCCTGCTCGGTCAGGTGGCGCTGCTCCTCGATCGCGTGCTCCCACTCGGCGTTCTCGGAGAGGTCGCCGTAGGAGGCCGCCTTGGCCAGCGCCTCGGCGTTGGCCGGCAGCTTCCGCTCGCGGAGCTCGCGCAGCTCGGCGTCGCGGCGCGCCATCCCCTCGCGCGTGGTCCAGATCTTCTCCTCGCGCCAGAACGGCAGCTCTTCGGAGCGGAACAGCTCCGGGCCCATCTCCATGGCGATGTCGGTCACCATCGCGTCGATCTTCTCGTCGACGCCGCGCTGGACCATGCCGCGCAGCATGCGCAGGGCCGGCGAGTCGGCCTCGGCGAGGAGCTTGCGCAGGAGCGGCTCGCGGCCTCGAGTCAAGAGCTCGGTCAGCCGTTGGTGGGCGCGCGCGAGCAAGGGGTTGCCCTTCTTCGCCTCCTGCAGATTCACCGCCAGCTCGATCAGCGCCTGGGCGCGCTGGACGCCGGTGGGGAAGGCGCCCTCGATCCGCCCTTCCTCGGCCAGCCGCGCGAGCGCGATCAGCACGAACGGGGCACGCAGCGGGCGCGCGAGCAGGCTCGAGTAGTGCCGCGCCAGGTCGGCGCCGCGCCCGGCCTGGAGCAGCGCGTCGATCAGCGGCGCGACCATGCCCGCCGGCGCGTGGGGCAGGTGCTGCGCCGCCTCGTCGCGCCAGCGCTCCCCGTACAGCTCGGCGAGCAGGGTCGCGGCGCGCTCCTGCTCCCGCGAGCCCGGGATCTCCTGGAAGAGCGCCCAAAGGGGCGGCGGGATGCCCGGGTCGGGGGGAGCCGGCTGCGCCGCGGCCTCCTGCAGCAGCGCCAGGAGCTCCGGCGGCGTCGCACCCTTGTGCTCGCGCAAGAGCATCCAGGCCGCCATGCGCTGCGCGCGCGGCTGGCGCGGGTCCGCCACCAAGCCCTCGATCACCTCGAGCGCGGCGGCGCGCACCGTCTCCTCCAGCTTGGGCGCGCTCAGGATGTCGCGCACCCGCGAGAGCGCCTCGCGCAGGTCGCGCGCGTTCTTGAGCTGGCGGCGCAGGCCCTCGACGGGGTCCATGGCGCGCTTGAGCAGCTCGACCTCCGCCCGCGTGGCGTTGCCCGAGACCCGGAACCACTCGCTGTTCTCCGCCGCCAGCCGCGCGCGCCGCCACCAGCTCGACCAGGCGTTGCCGTCGACGCCGATCTGC
>DATKBQ010000305.1:0-7604 GCA_035546375.1 Planctomycetota bacterium
GAGTCGTATAGGAGGGTGGGGAGGGTGACGCTGTGGCTGAATCGGGGGCGGCGGTGAAGGGC
Source organism: Planctomycetota bacterium (assembly GCA_035546375.1). Classification (GTDB taxonomy): domain Bacteria; phylum Planctomycetota; class UBA1135; order UBA1135; genus DATKBQ01. Next base: position 63 of record DATKBQ010000305.1, read on the forward strand.
GGGGAGGGCGGGAGCGTGGTGGGCACGGAGCAAGCATGGCACGGAGGGAGCCAGCATTGCAGGGGCGCCCTTCGGGCGCGAAGACGCTCCGCGTCCGGTTCGGCCGCTCGAGCGCCGAACCTACCGCGGAGTTAAAAAGCAGAGCTTCGCGCCCGAATGGCAGAACGCATCGCGGCGCCATAGCTGTTTCGAGCTACGTGCCACGACAGGATCGACTGGCTCGATACTCCTCGATCCAACGCCACCCTGACGGTCACCCCTCCGGGCGCGAAGTCCTACTGCAGAAGCTGCTGGCCTACCAAGAACCTGCAGGCCTTCGTCGAGTAGGAATAGTCCTTCCCGCTCGCCCAGACTTGCGCTGCAGGCGCTTGCCGTGCTCCCGGCTTCATGCCTCGTGACCGATCCCGAGCGGTGACACTCTTACTTGAACTCCGCGCGAGGATCGGCCGTCTTCGGCCGATCCGCAGCGTGGAGTCTCGCGGCCGTACTCGGCCGCGAAAGCGCCCGTAGGGCGCCTCTGCACGGCCTTCGACCCCATCCGCCACTCCAATCCCCTCCTCCCGGCATCCCCTTCCCTCGCTCCCCACACTCCCACACCCCTCCCGCGCCCCCCATCGCGCTACGATGGACCGCGGACTGCCGCCCGACGCCCGAGCCCCCGGCCTGCCAACCGCCAAGGCCCCAAACCCCCAATCCCCCAAGCCCCCAGGCTTCCCAACCCCAAGCCCGAGCCTTGGATCCTCGCCCCCCGTCCTCTCGCCCGCGCCTCGCGGCCGCAGCCCTGACCCTCTCCTGTGGCGCCCTGCTCGCCGCCGCCAGCGGCGACCACCCGCGCACCCCCCGCGAGTCCCGCGTCGACTTCGACCGCGACATCCGCCCGATCCTGCTCTCGCGCTGCTTCACCTGCCACGGTCCCGACCACAAGAAGCGCAAGGCCGACCTGCGCCTCGACCGGCGCGAGGACCTCTTCCGGCTGCTCGACGAGGACCTGAGCGTCGTCGCGCCCGGCGACCCCTCCCGCAGCGAGCTCTATCTGAGGATCTCGAGCGCCGATCCCGACCATCGCATGCCGCCCGAGACCGCCGGTGCCGCGCTCGAGCCCGAACAGGTCGACACCCTGCGGCGCTGGATCGAGGAGGGCGCGCCGTGGGCGGAGCACTGGGCCTTCGTCCCTCCCGCACGGCCGGCCGCGCCCGAGATCGCCCATCGGGCCTGGCCGCGCAACGCGATCGACCGCTTCGTCCTCGCGCGCCTGGAGAGCGAAGGGCTCGTCCCCTCGCCCGAGGCGAGCCGCGAGGCGCTCTTGCGACGCGCCACCTTCGACCTCACGGGCTTGCCGCCCGGCCTGGAGGAAATCGACGCCTTCGCGGCGGACGCGAGCCCGGACGCGTACGAGCGGGTGCTCGATCGGCTCCTCGCCTCGCCGCGCTACGGCGAGCGCATGGCCTCCATGTGGCTCGACCTCGCGCGCTACGCCGACACGAACGGCTATCACATCGACAACCACCGCGACATGTGGAAGTGGCGCGAGTGGGTGATCGAGGCCTTCAACCGCAACCTCCCCTACGACCGCTTCACGCTCGAGCAGCTGGCCGGCGACCTGCTCGAGGGGGCGACGCTCGAGCAGCGCGTGGCCTCCGGGTTCAACCGCAACGGCCCGATCAACTTCGAGGGCGGCGCCGACCCCGACGAGTACCAGACGAAGTACGTGGTCGACCGGGTCAACACGACCGCCATGGTCTGGATGGGCGTGACCATGGGCTGCGCCGAGTGCCACGACCACAAGTACGATCCCTTCAGCCAGCGCGAGTACTACCAGCTCTACGCGTTCTTCAACTCGGTCGACGAGAAGGGGCTCGACGGCGAGAAGACGAATCCCAAGCCGAGCATCAAGGTGCCGAGCGCGCAGGAGCAGGAGCGGCTGGACCGGCTCGCGAGCGACGCGCAGGCGCTCGAGGACGAGCTGAGCGGCCCGCTGGCGGAGCTCGATCCGGTGCAGGCGGCTTGGGAGGCCGAGGCGCTCGCGGCGCTGCCGGCGGAGCCCGTCTGGAGCGTGCTCGAGCCCGCGAGCGTGCACTCGCGCAACGGGGCGACGCTCCAGCGCCTGGGCGACGGCTCGATCCTCGCGGGAGGCGCGAACCCGGCGCAGGACGTCTACGAGCTCGTCGCGCAGCCCGGCGCGGGCGGGATCGCGGCGCTCCGCCTGGAGCTCCTGACCGATGAGAGCCTGCCGGAGGGCCGCATCGGCCGCGGCCCCAACGGCAACCTGGTCCTGGGCGAGCTGGAGGCCGAGACGACCTCGCTGGGTGCGCCGTCGCAGGTGCAGCCCGTGCGCTTCATCGCCGCCTTCGCCGACTACTCGCAAACCGACGGCGACTTCGACATCGCGAACGCCGTCGACGGCAAGCCTGAGCGCGGCTGGGCGCCCGGCGCTCACCAGCGGCCCGGCGGGCGCGAAGCGGTGTTCGTCCCGGAGCGGCCGATCGCCCTCGCGGCCGACGGGCTCTTGCGCATCCGGCTGCGCCACGAGACCGCGTACGCGCAGCACGCGATTGGCCGGTTCCGCATCTCGGTCACCTCCGACGCGGCCTACCGCGAGCGCGTCGCGCCGCCGCGTGCCGGTACCTGGCACGTCGTCGGCCCGTTCGTGGCCGCGACGGACGAGGAAGCCCTGAGCACGGCATGGCCGCCCGAAGCGGCGCTCTCGAGCGAAGCGGAGCTGCCGAGCGGCGCGCCGGATCTCGCGGCGACCTTCGAGGACGGCGCCCTGGCCTGGCGCGAGGAGCCGGGCTTCGCCGACGGCGAGCCCCACGAGCTGACGGGCGAGCATTGCGCCACCTACCTCCATCGCGAGCTCGTGAGCCTCGAGGAGCGCGAGGTCACGCTGCGCCTGGGCAGCGACGACGCGATCGCCGTCTGGCTGAACGGCCGGAAGGTGCACTCGAGCGAGGCCGCGCGTGCCCTGGCGCCCGATCAGGACCGCGTCCGCGTGCGGTTGCGCGCCGGAGAGAACTCGCTCCTGATCAAGGTGGTGAACTTCTCCGGGAAGAGCGGGTTCAGCTTCGCGCTCAGCGCCGGCGCGCCGGGGATGCCGCTCTCGGTGGCGCGCGCCCTGCGCCATGCGGGCGGGCGCAGCCCGGACCAGCTCGCCCTTCTGCGCGGGCACTTCCGGCGCGAGGTCTCGCCTCCCGGTCGCGAGATGCACGCGCGGCTGGAGGCGATCCAAGGCGAGCACGCGAAGCTCCTGGCCTCCATCCCCGAGACGATGGTGATGGCGGAGCGGAGCGAGCCGCGCCCGACGCACGTCCTCCTGCGCGGCGACTTCCAGCGCAAGGACGAGGAGGTCCTGCCGGGCGTGCCGGAGATCCTGCCGGCGCTCGGGATCGCGCCGGAGCGCAAGCCGACGCGGCTCGACCTCGCGCACTGGCTGGTCTCGCGCGAGCACCCGCTGACCGCGCGGGTCAGCGTGAACCACCTGTGGCGGATGCTCTTCGGCACCGGGCTCGTGGCCACGCCCGACGACTTCGGCTTGCGCGGCGAGCGCCCGAGCCACCCCGAGCTGCTCGACTGGCTCGCGATCGAGCTCAAGGACTCCGGCTGGGACGTGAAAGCCCTCCTGAAGCTGGTGATGAGCTCGGCAACCTACCGCCAGGACGCGCGCGTCACGCCCGAGCTCCTCGAGCGCGACCCCGAGAACCGGCTCCTGGCGCGGGGACCGCGCGTGCGCCTGACCGCGGAGATGATCCGCGACAACGCCCTCGCGGTCTCGGGGCTGCTCTCGCCGGCGATCGGCGGGCCCAGCGTGCGGCCGTACCAGCCGCCAGGCCTGTGGGAAGCCGTGTCGTTCAGCAAGGACTTCTCGAGCCAGTTCTACGAGCAGGATCACGGCGACGCGCTCTACCGCCGCGGCCTGTACGTCTACTGGAAGCGCGCGCTGCCCTACCCCTCGCTGCGCGTGTTCGATGCGCCGATCCGCGAGACCTGCGCCGTCGAGCGGCCGGAGACGGTGACGCCGCTGCAGGCCCTGACGCTGCTCAACGACCCCACCTACGTCGAGGCCGCGCGCGCTCTCGCCGAGCGGGTGTTGCGCGACTGCGCCGAGGACTCCGACGCGCGCCTGGTCCAGGCCTTCCGCCTGTGCACCTCGCGCCGTCCCGAGGGTCGCGAGATGGAGGCGCTGCGCAGGCTCCTGGCCGCACAGCTCGAATCCTGGCGCGGGCGCGAGGCCGACGCCCGGCGCCTGGTCTCGGTCGGCGAGTCGGCCGCGGGCGAGGGGCTCGACCCGGTCGAGCTGGCCGCCTGGACCTCGCTCGCGAACGCCTTGCTCAACCTCGACGAGACGATCCACAAGGGATGACGATGGACGCACGCCCCGACCCGCGGGACCCGCTCGTGCGCGCGGAGCTGACGCGCCGGGCGCTGCTCGGCCGTTCTGCGCGCGGCCTGGGCGGCCTCGCGCTGTCGAGCCTGCTCGGGCGCGACCTCTTCGCGCGCGCGGCCGCCGACGCCTCCGGCGGCCTGCCCGGCCTGCCGCACTTCGCTCCGCGCGCGAAGCGCGTGATCTACCTCTTCATGTCCGGCGCGCCCTCGCACATGGACCTGTTCGACGAGAAGCCGCTCCTGCGCGAGCGCGAGGGCGAGGAGCTGCCGCCGTCGGTGCGCGGAGACCAGCGCATCACGGGGATGACCAGCTCGCAGACGAGCTTCCCGGTGGTCGGGCCGGCCTTCGGATTCCGCGACTACGGCGCGTGCGGGATGCGCATGAGCGAGCTCCTGCCGGGAATCGGCGGGATCGCCGACGAGATCACGCTGATCCGCTCGATGCACACCGAGCCGATCAACCACGACCCCGCGGTCACCTTCCTCCTGAGCGGCAACCAGCAACCCGGCCGGCCGGTGATGGGCTCGTGGGTCGCCTACGGCCTGGGAAGCGAGAACCGGGACCTTCCCGAGTACGTCGTGATGCTCTCCGGATCCGGCGGGCAGCCCTTGCTCACGCGCTATTGGCACAACGGCTTCCTGCCCAGCCGCTTCCAGGGCGTGCAGTTCCGCGGCGAAGGCGACCCGGTGCTCTTCCTGGCGGACCCCGACGGCATGCCGCGCGAGGTGCGCCGCTCGGTGCTCGACGGGGTGCGCGAGCTGAACGGGCTGCGCGAGGAGGCGGTGGGCGACCCCGACATCGCCGCGCGCATCGCTTCCTACGAGATGGCCTGGCGCATGCAGTCGAGCGTCCCGGAGCTGACCGACCTCTCGAGCGAGCCGGCGGAGGTCCTCGAGCTCTACGGCGCCGATCCGTCGAAGCCCTCCTTCGCGAACAACTGCCTGCTCGCGCGGCGCTTGGCCGAGCGCGGCGTGCGCTTCATCCAGCTCTACCACCGCGACTGGGACCACCACGCGAACCTCCCGGCCGAGCTGAGAAAGCAGTGCGAGGCCTGCGACCGTCCCTCCGCGGCGCTGGTGAGCGACCTGAAGCGGCTCGGGCTCCTGGAGGACACGCTCGTGATCTGGGGCGGCGAGTTCGGGCGCACGGCCTACAGCCAGGGCCCGATCACCGGCCAGGGCGAGACGAAGAGCTTCGGCCGCGACCACCATCCGCGCTGCTTCTCGATGTGGCTGGCGGGCGGCGGAGTGCGCCGCGGCCTGGTGGTCGGCGCGACCGACGACTACGGCTACAACATCACCGAGCATCCGATCCACGTGCACGATCTGCAGGCGACGGTGCTCGCGTGCCTCGGCGTCGACCACACGCGCCTCACGTTCCGCCATCAGGGCCGCGACTTCCGGCTGACCGACGTGGCGGGGCGAGTGCTCGACGAGATCCTCGCCTGAGCCGCCCCGTGTGCCCATGGCGCGTGGCGCGCGCTGCGGCTAGCCTCACCACGCGGCAAGCGAAGCGCAGGAGAGCTGCAGGCCGGGAGCGATCGGCCCCGCCGCGATGACCGACGCCGTGGGAGACTCGAAGGAAAGCCCGGCCGGGAGCCACCGCGGGCCGCGTGGCCGCCGGCGCCGGCGAGGGGGCGGCCAGCGCGCTGCGCCCGCGCGGGACGCGCTGAGCGTCGCCCGCCGCACCTTCGGCGTCGCGCGGCTCCACCCCGAGCAGGAAGCCGCGATCGCGGCGGTGCTCGAGGGCCGCGACACGCTCGCCGTCCTGCCGACGGGCTACGGGAAGTCGTTGATCTACCAAGTGCCGGCGATGCTCGCGGAGCGGCCGACGGTCGTGGTGTCGCCGCTGATCGCGCTGATGGCCGACCAGCAGAAGTCGCTCCAGCGCCGGGGCGTGCCGGTGGTGCGCCTCGACAGCACGTTGCGGGCGGCGGAGCGCCGCGAGGCGCTCGAGCGCTTGGGCGCGGGCGGCCGGCTGGTGGTGCTGACGACGCCGGAGACCCTGGAGTCCGGCTCGACGCACGCGCTCTTCGCCGCCGCGCGGCCGTGGCTCCTGTGCGTCGACGAGGCCCACTGCATCTCGGAGTGGGGGCACGACTTCCGGCCGTCCTACCTGCGCCTGGGCGCCGGGCGCGAGCTGCTCGGCGACCCGGTGGTGCTCGCCTTGACCGCCACGGCGACGCCCCGCGTCCGCGGCGACATCGCCGCGCGCCTGGCGATGCGCGACCCCTTCGTCGTCGCCGCCCCGCCGCACCGGCCGAACCTGCGCCTGGAGGTCGAGCGGGTCAGCGGCGGATCGAAGCCGGAGCGCGCCGGCAAGCTGATCCGGCGCCTGCAGCGCCCGGGCATCGTCTACTGCTCGACGACCCTAGCCACCGACCAGATCGCCACCGCCCTCGATCGCGCCCACATCCCGAGCGCGCGCTACCACGGGAAGATGCCCAAGGCCGACCGCGAGACCGCCCAGCGCCGCTTCATGAAGCCCTCGAAGGAGCTGGTGATGGTCGCGACCTCGGCCTTCGGCATGGGCATCGACAAGCCGAACATCCGCTACATCCTCCACTACCAGGCGCCGGGCTCGCTCGAGCAGTACGTGCAGGAATCCGGCCGCGCCGGCCGCGACGGCAAGCCCTCGCGCTGCATCCTGCTCTTCGACAGCGACGACCTGGACATCCAGCGCCACCTGCAGGCGCAGGGCCGCACCACGCCCGACCAGCTCGAGCGCGTGACGCGCGCGCTGCTGGCCTGGGCCGACGAGGGCCGCGTGGTGTCGGCAGCCGATCTCGCGCTCTCGGCCGGGGTCACCCTGACGAGCTGCCGCTCGATCTGTGCGCAGCTCGAGGAGCTGGGGCTGGTCGAGGTCGACGCCGAGAAGCGCTTCCGCCCGCTGGTGGGACCCGCCGAGCTCGAGAGCGGCGGCCTCGACCTCGCGCGCCGCATGGAGGTGCAACGGCGCGAGGACAAGGCGCGCCTCGAGGCGCTCGAGGCCTACGCGAACACCCTCGAGTGCCGCAGCGTCTTCATCCGCCGCTACTTCGGCGAGAGCGACCCGCCCCCGTGCGGCCTGTGCGACCGCTGCCGAGCGCAACCGCCGAGCCTCGGCCCGCGCCGCCGCGGCCGCCGCCGCCGGCCGGTCACGCGACACCGGCCGCCGGCAGC
>DATKBQ010000306.1:0-6062 GCA_035546375.1 Planctomycetota bacterium
GCCGCGCCAGCTCGAGCGCGTCCTCGCGCCCGGTGATCCGCTCCACCAGCGCGGCGAGCTCGGGGTTGGCTTCGACGCCGAGCGCGAGCACCTCGGCGTCGTCGGACGGCAGCGGGCGCGGCTCGGGCAGCGCATCGCCGATCGCGAGCGGCGCACCGGGCTCGCGCGCGAGCATCCCGTTGAGCATCGCCCGCATCGCACGCGCCTCCGCTTCGATGTCGAGCACGCGGTTCTCGGCTTCGCGCACTTCGATGTCGGCCTTCAGGAGATCACGCTGGGGGCCGCCGGCCTGGACCCGCGGCGCGGCCGTGCCGGCTACGACGCGCAGGAGCTCGAGGTCGATCCGCGCCACGCGCAGCCGCTCCTGGGCGAGCGCCAGGTCGAGCCAGGACTCGAGCACGCGGCGCTGGAGCGCGAACTTCGCCGCACGGAACCGCTCGGCGGCCGCACGCGCCTCCGCCAGCGCCACTTCGCCCGCTTTGCGCGTTTTGACAGGGAGCTGGAGGTTCTCCGAGGCGTCGAAGCCCACGTTGACCGTCGTGCGGTCCCAGGCCTTCATCGAGCCGCTCGAGAACATGTAGCTGAACGACGGCATCAGGTCCGTGTTCGGCCACCCCGCTGCCGCCTCGACGCGCTCGAGCGCGGCCCGCCACTGGAAGTAGGAGGCCTCGAGGTCACCGTTCGCGAGGAAGGCGCGCTCGAGCACGGTCCTCCAGTCGGCGGGCGAGGGGATCTCGGGCAGCTCGCGCTGCTCGGCGGGCTGCGCGTAGGCGGAGCCGGCGGCGTCGGCGCGCTCGCGCTCCTCCTCCAGTCCCGCAGGGGCGAGCACGCAACCTCCGGCGAGGAGCGCGAGGGCGAAGGCGAGAGAGCGTGCGAGTCGTGGACGGGGCTCGGACATGGCTGCGGTCTCCGTGAAAGGACGAAGGACGGAGGAGACCGGCGTCCCGAAGCGGAGCTCGGGCTCCGCAGTCGCGCAGCCATCGGCCGCGCGCGGCGCCGGTCACGGGAAGCGGACGTCGCGCGCGAAGCTCCGGGCGTCGAGCCCGCGAAAGCCTCCGCGCGGTCCGCGTCGCCGCTACAGCCGCGCGACGAGAGCCGCGCGCTCGGCGCCGCTCGCCGTGAGACGGCGCGCGGCGAACGGCGAGCTGGCGGCGGCGCCCTCGGGCGCCTGCGGTCCGGGTGGATCGAGCCAGCCCGGGAGGTTGCGTTGTCCGAGCGCACCGTGGGTGACCACGGCCGGCGCTCGCGCGGAGACGCCGGCGCCGCACTTCAGCCAGCGCAGGCAGTCTCCGGTGACGGAGGATGCGGTGCGCACGAGCGGCGTGCGCTCGCTCTCCTCCGGAGTCGGCTGCGCGAGGCAACAGCAGCCGTTCTCGGCGGTCGCTTTCGGGCCCTGCGCCGGCGCTTCGTCCTGGCAGCACCCGGGGGCCGGCGTCTGGGGCGCCTCGCCGGCGGGGCAGTCGCACAGGAGCCGCATCAGCCACGTAGACCACGCACGCTCGAAGGCGCCGCGCTCCGCCGCGAAGGGCAGGAGCAGCGCAAGGCCCAGGAGGACCGCGGGGGTGCGGTGGCGTGCGCGGGGCATGGTGACGGGCGACCTGTAGGCCATTGTGAGGGTGCGCGGGAGGCTCGGCAAGTTTCGGCCGGTGGGGGCGGAGGACTCCAGGCCTCGGCAGGTTAGTGCGCCACGGATCCCGGTTCCCTGGGCTCTAGTGCGGATCCGGCGTGGGCATCGTTCGGGGTACTGCCAGGCAGGAACTCGATCCGGCCCTCCGGCAGGAGGTAGACGATCAGCATGCGCCCGCCGGCGACGGCGGGGACGTGGGTCGAGCCGGGCGGGAGGACGACCCAGCCGGGGGGGTGGCCGTCGAAGCGCGGGTCGCCTTCGAGGGCGACGCACCAGTTCACCTCGCCGAGAGGGTGGTGGTGGGCGGGGCCGGCGCCGGTCATGTCGACGACGTCGATGGAGAAGCCCATGGTCTGCTCGCCGGCTCGAGCGACTCGACCGTATTTGACGGGAGGTTCGCCTCGCTCGGCGATCGAGCCGGATTCGAGCAGGCGCAAGAGGTCCGCGTTCATCGCGCGGGCGCGCTCGCTGTCGGGGGGGAGGCGTTGGATGAGGAGGTCGTGGGCGCGGGTGGGGGCGGTGAGGTCGATGCCGTGGGCGGCTTCGAGGAGGGGGCGGAAGGTGTCGAGCATGGGGGGACTTTAGGGTCGGATCCGGGCGGAGGTCAAAGTGGTGAGGAGCAAGCGTGCAGGGGCGCGCTTCGCGCGCTTCGGCGGCCGAGTACGGCCGCCGGATTCCGCGCTGCGGATCGGCCGAAGACGGCCGATCCTCGCGCGGAATTCAGGTAGCGGAGCTTCGCGCCCGAATGGAGGGGAGCTTGCACGCTTGCTCACGTTCATTGCCAGACGTTCCGGAAGAGTTGCAACACCTTGCCCGGTGGGAAGCCATCGTGAGGGTGCAGGGCGAACTCCAGCCGCTCGAGCCCTGACTTGCTTGATCCCGCGCCGCGCAGGGTCTGAGGCAGGCCGCGCTCCGGATCCTCCGCCGGCGCGAGCCGCGCGAAGCGATAGGTCGGCCGGTACTTGTCGAATGCCGCGATCGGCAGCACGCGGTCGTGGCCCGCGGACTGGCGGCGCTCGGGCGTCTCTTCCGGTAATGGCTCGCGGTTGGTGAGGCCGTGCACGTCGTGGATCACGAGATCGGTGTGGTATCCGATCGCCCCGATGGCACCCAGGACGATCGACTCGCCCGGGCGGGTGTGCAGCGCCAGCGCGCGGCCGGTGAGTGCCCATTCCGCGCAGCGCTCCTTGTCGCGCTGCCACATCTCGTGCTCGCTGATCATCTCGCTCTCCGTCCAGCGGAAGTGCGCCAACTCGCGCACCGGGCGCGGGACGACGTGCAGATCGAAGGCGGCCGGGAGCGAGAGCGCGAGGCATGCGGCGGCGAGGCCGGCGGCCAGGGCACGCCCTCCGTGCCGCCTGTGGAGCGCCGCGGCCACCTCCGCGAACAGGATGGCGAGGAAGGGCAGGGCGGGCACCAGCAGGCGGAACATCGCCATCCAGTCGCCGCCGACCAGCGCCATGTAGGCCGCTCCGCCTAGCAGGATCAGCAGGGCCTGCCGCGCGATTCGTGGCGCCGGCGCGCGGAGCGCGATCCACAGGCCCGCCGCGAGCACCAGCGCGACGGAGGGGAAGGCGAGCGGCAGGCTCGCGGCGTAGGCGACGCCGCGCTCGAGCGCCGTGAGCCCCAGGTCGACCTTCGCCCGCGCGGTGTTCGGCTCGAGGGAGCCGAAGTAGCTCCAGCGCCAGGCGCAGAGCAGCGCGAGCCCCGCCGTGGCGATCGCCGCGGCGGTGCCGATCGCGCTCGGACGCGGACGCGGGGCGACGGCGAGCACGGCGACCAGCACGATCGTGACCCAGGCGAAGCCGTCGGCGCGCAGCAGGATCGCGGCCAGCGCCCACGCTCCCGCTTGCAGCGGCCGCGGCTTGGCGGGATCTCCCGCGAGCCGCTCCCAGAAGGCGAAGACCGCCAGCGCGAAGGGCATCGTCTCGAGCCCGCCCGTCGACCACACGGCGAAGGGCGGGAGCGTCGCCAGGAAGAGCACCGCGAGCACGGTGACGAGCGGCGGTCGCTCTTCGCCGCGCGCGAGGAACGCCGAGAGCCACGCGAGGAGCGCCACGGCACAGGCCAGCGAGGCGGCGCGCGAGCCGACCGCCGGGTCGAGCCCCAGCCGCTCCAGGAGCGCCAGGTAGAGCACCCAGAGCAGATTGGTGAAGCCCTCGACCGGCGGCGACTCGCCGGGGTTGAAGCGCAGCCCGATGCCCTCGGCCAGGTGGCGCGCGTAGCGGAAGCTGATGAAGGCGTCGTCGATCAGGAAGTCGAAGCGCCACGCGAGCAGGGTCCACGCCGGCAGCGCGACGAGCAAGGCGAAGAGCGCGTTGCGGCGGTCGGACGAGGGCAAGGCGACGGTATCCTACCGCCCGATGTCCGGCCGTCTCGCCAGCGCCGGCGCGGTCCTCGCCGCGCTCTTCTGCGTCCTCTTCGCCTGGTGGCCGCTCATGTCCGCGCCGCTCGCCGGCGGCGACTTCCACGCGCTGGTCGACGCCGGCGACCTGGTCCGGCCGAGCGGGAGCGCGAGCCTCTCGCCGGCGCTCGATCGGCTGTACGCGGTGCACGGAGCCGAAGGCCATCCGCTGGCCTCGCTCTCGCTCGGCGCCTCGGCGCTCGCGTGGTCCTCGGGCGACGGCGAGGGCAGCCGCTTCGGCCCGCGCGCCGCGCTCGCGCTGCGGCTGGAGAACCTCGCGCTGCTGCTCGCCAGCGCCTGGGCGCTGGGAGCCTTCGTGCGCCGCCTCCTCTTGCCCTGGACCGGCAGCGAGCAGGCGAGCGCCGCCGGCTGGGCGGTCGCGCTGATCTTCGCGGTCTACCCGCTCAACGCCTCCGCGCTCGCCTCGCTGACCTCACGCGGGGACCTGGTGGGCCTCGCGCTCGCCGCCGCCGCCTGCGCCACGTTCCTGAAGAGCCGCCAGGAGCACCGCCACGGCGCGACGGTCTTCGCCGGCGTGCTCGCGATCCTCGCGGGCCTCGCCTCCGAGGTGGCGCTCGGGCTGCCCCCGGTCCTCGCGGCGGCCGAGCTCGCCTCGGCGCGTCGCTATCGGCCGCTGCCGGTCCGCCTGCGCACGGCCGCCACCACGTTCGTCGTCTTCGGCGCCTGCGTCGGCCTCGACATCCTCATGCGCCTCCTGCGCGGGCGCAGCGGCGCCGAGGAGCTGGCGGCGCTCGGCGCCGGTCCCGCGGCCGGCGACGTGGGCAGCGCCCTCTCGATCGGGATCGAGAAGCTGGGCCTGCTCGTCTTGCCGGTGAACGCGAGCGCGATCGGCATCGCCGGCTACGGAATCGCCGGCGCGCTCGTGCTGCTCGCCTTGCAGCCGGCGTTGCTCGCGGCCCGCTCCGCCCCGCGCCTGTGGGGCTGGCTGGTGCTCTCCTGGTGCGCGACCATGGCGCTCGCCGAGCTGCGCGACCCGTGGGTGCGCGTGCACGCCGACGACGTCTCGCGCGCGGCCGCGCTCGTGCCGGCGACGGCGGTCATGTGCGCGGGTCTCGCCGGGGCCGCCACGGCGCTCTCGGGCTTGCGCCGGACGCTGATCCCGATCGCGATCGCGGCCGGCTTCACGGTCCTGGCCCACGCGAACGCTCTAGCGTGGAGCGCGGCCGCGCGCGAGGTCGAGGGGCTGCGCTCGCACCTCGAGGCGGCGCGCGAGACCTACGGCCGCGACGCGCGGATCCTGGTGCTCGAGCCGCCGGGCCGTTCGCACGGCGTCGACGCCCTCGAGGGGGCGCTGCCCTGGATGCTCGACGGGTCCTTCTCGGCGCGCTCCGGCGGCGGCCCCGCGCCCGACGTGCGGAGCCTGAGCGTCGAGGCGTTCCTGGCGCTGGCCCGCGAGCCCGAGCTCGATCGCCTGCGCGAATCGCCGCTGATCGTCTCGCTGCGGACCGCGGGCCTCGGCGCCCAGACCCGGGAGGTAACCTCGCGCGAGGCGCTGCTCCTGCCGCGGCCTGCGCCGAGCGAGGCTCCGACCACCTGGTATCGCGAGGGGCGCTCGCCGAGCCTCGATCTGGAGGCCTTGTCGTCGCGCGCGCTGCGCGTGCGCACGGCGGCCGCGGCCGAGCCGACGCGCGCGCCGATCGCGCATTGGCGCGCCTCGAGCGGCGTCGCGCCGGGGGGCACACTGCGCGGCGCTTGGCTCGCCGCCGAGCCCGGCGTCGCCGTGTTCGACCTGTCCCGCTCGCTCGCCTGGGTATTGGGCGAGCGCATCACCCGCATCTGGCCGGAGGAGGGCTGGGTCCTGGTCCAGGAGGCCAAGGTCCTGGAGGAGCTGCCGCCCGTCGCCGAGGGGCTCGCACCGAGGGTCGAGGACGCGGACTGGGTGCTCGACCGGCCTCACGCGCCCGACGCGGACGAGACACGCTCGAGCTGGCGGTTCGAGCTCCTGGACCTGGAGCACTTCGACCACGCGGTGCTCGAAGTGCTACCGCTCGAGGGCGCACTGAGGATCCC
>DATKBQ010000307.1:0-8569 GCA_035546375.1 Planctomycetota bacterium
GGACAAGCGGCGCGGGGGCGCCGAACGGCGGCCCGCGCGGCCTCCCGGCCGCCGCGAGCGGCGGGGTCCCAGCCAAGCGGGGCGGCGGCGGTGAAGGCCCGCCCGCCGCGCCGGAAGCTCGCTCGGCCCGAGCCCGCATTCAAGGGCGGCGCGCGGATCGAGGAGCACCTGCTGCCGAGCGGCATGCGCGTCCTGCTCGCCGAGCGCCACGCCGATCCGGTGGTCGCGGCCACGATCTGGTACCGCGTCGGCGCGCGCAACGAGCGCGAGCACGAGGCCGGGCTCTCGCACTTCCTCGAGCACATGATGTTCAAGGGCTCGCGCTCGTTCGCCAAGGGCGAGATCGATCGCATCACCACGGCGCTGGGCGGCAACAACAACGCCTTCACCGGCTACGATCACACCGCCTACTGGTTCGAGCTGGCCTCCGACCGCTGGGAGAAGGCGCTCGAGATCGAGGCCGACCGGATGCAGGGCCTTGTCCTCGACCCGGCGGAGTTCGCGGCGGAGCGCGACGTCGTGCTCGAGGAGCTGTCGATGGGTCTCGACGACCCCTGGCGCAGGCTCTCGGAGCTCGTGCAGGCCGCGGTCTTCTCGCGCCATCCCTACCGCCGGCCGATCATCGGCCACGCGGACGTGCTCGGCGGCCTGCGCGTGGAGGACATGCGCGACTACTACCGTCGCTTCTACCATCCGGGGAACGCGACGCTGGTCCTGTGCGGCGACCTCGAGCCGCGCGCGGCCCTCGAGCGCGTGCGCGAGCGCTTCGACGGGATCCCCGCCGGGCCCGCCTATGCGCAAGCCGACTTCGCGCGGCCCGCGCCCGAAGCGCCGCACGGCGAGCAGCGCCTCGAGATGAGCTGGGACGACCAGGGCCGCCGGGTGTGCATGGCTTGGCCCACCGAGCGCGTGGGCAGCGACGAGGACTTCGCCCTCGACGTGGTCTCCACCTTGCTCTCCGGCGGCCGCACCTCGCGCCTCCATCGGCGCATCGTGCTCGAGGAGGGCCTGGCGACCAGCGTCTCGACCCACAACGACACGCGCGTGGAGTCGGGGATCTTCTGGCTCTTCGCCGAGTGCGCCCAGGGGGTCGCGCCCGCGCGCCTGGAGGCGGCGATCGACGAGGAGCTCGAGCGGCTGGCGACCGAGCCCGTGGCCTCGCGCGAGCTGTCGCGCGTGCGCTCCATGCTCGCGGCGTCGGAGGCCCACGAGGACGAGACGGTGACCGACCTCGGCGAGCAGCTCGGCGAGTTCGCCGTCGACGCCGACTGGCGCCTGGCCGTCGAGGGGCTGCAGCGCCTGCTGGGCGTCGAGCCGCGCGCTTTGCGCGACGTGGCGAAGCGCTACCTGACGCGCGGGCGGCGCGTCGTCGGATGGTGCCTGCCGCGCTCGGTGGGGGCCGGCGCGCCGGCGCGGCGCAAGCGCAGCCGCAAGAAGGTTCCGGTGCGCAAGGTCCGCCGCCGCGGAGGCGGCGCGTGAAGCGCGCCGCAACGACGAGCGCGCCGGCGCGGCTCGCCGTCGAGCTTCCGCTCGCGCGGCACGAGCTGAGCTGCGGCGCGACGCTCCTGGTCTCGCCGCGCAAGGATGCGCCGGTCACCGCGGTGCAGTTGCACATCCGCGGGGGCCACGCCCTCGACCCCAAGGGCCGGGAGGGGACCGCGATGTTGACCGGCGCCCTGGCCGACCAGGGGACCGATCTGCACGGCGAGCAGGAGATCGCGGCGCTGCTCGAGGCCGCCGGCGGGAGCCTGAGCGGCGATGCGAGCGGGCTCTCGGGGACCATCGCCTCGGGCCATTGGCCCCTGCTCGTCGAGATCCTGTGCGAGGTCGCCACGCGGCCGACCTACCCCGCAGCCCAGGTGCGCCGCCAGCGCCAGCGCCTGCTGGACCGGCTGCTCCTCGAGCGCGACGACCCGCGCGTGCAGGGCGAGCGGCTCTTCAGGCGGCTGGTCTACGGCAGCCATTGGCTCGGCCGGCCGGCGCAGGCAAGCGCGGAGAGCGTGCGGCGCATCGAGAGGCGCGACCTGGTCGCCTTCCACCGCGCGAGCTGGGTTTCGCAGCGCGCGCTGATTGCCGTGTGCGGCGACGTCGATCCCGAGCGCGTGCGAGCGATGCTCGAGCGCCTGCTCGCGAATTGGAAGGCGGGCACGCCCCTGGGCCCGCCGCGCGAAGGCTTCCCGCCGATCGCACCGCGGACGGGATCGTTCTTGGCCGAGCGCGCCCAGGTCCACGTCTACTTCGGTCACCTCGGCATCCGCCGCAACGACCCGGACTACCCCGCCCTGGTGGTGATGGACCACGTGCTCGGCACGGGGCCGGGCTTCACCAACCGGATCTCGATGCGCCTGCGCGACGAGCTGGGGCTTGCTTACAGCGTGCACGCCAGCATCCATTCCTCGGCGGGCACGCTCCCCGGGGTCTTCAACGCCTACATCGGGACCTCGCCCGAGAAGGTGAAGACCGCCATCGACGGCCTGCGCCGGGAGATCCGCCGCATCCAGAGTGAGCCCGTCGGCGCCGCCGAGCTGCGCACGGCCAAGGACTACCTGGTCGGCTCCTTCGCGCTCTCCTTCCAGCGCGCCTCGCGGCGCGCGAGCTACATGATCTCCGCCGAGCGCTACGGCCTGCCGCCCGACAACCTCGAGCGCCTCCCGCGCCTCTTCGCCGCCGTCACCCCCGAAGACGTGCGCCGCGCCGCCCGCGCCCACCTCTTCCCCACCCGCGCCTGCATCGCCACCGCCGGCCCCAAGCCCTGACCCGATGAATCATCGTTACGACACCACGAGCCCATGAGAACGCGCACCACGCTGGTCGCGCTGATCCTCGGCGCGCTGCCTCCGGCGAGCTGCCGGGGCCCGTCCGAGGCGCCGGCGCCCGCCGCCCGCACCCAGCCGATCCCGATGGACATCCACAGCCACGGCCAGCCGAACCGGGTGCGCGTGACGCACGTTGCGCTCGACCTCGAGCTCGATCTGGAAGCGCGGCGCGCCACCGGAGCGGTCGAGCTGGATTTCGAGCGCCTCGATCCCGAGGCGCCGCTCGTGCTCGACTCGATGGTGCTCGAGATCCAGGGCGTGAGCGGATCCGATGGAGAGCCGCGCGAGTGGGAGCTCGGCCCCGCGGACGCGAACCTCGGCTCGCCGCTCACGGTCCGGCTCCGGCCGGGCGACCGCCGCGTGCGCATCGCCTACCGCACCAGCGAGGGCGCGCAGGCGATGCAGTGGCTCGCTCCGGAGCAGACCGCCGGCGGGCGCCGCCCGTTCCTCTTCACCCAGGGCCAGTCGATCCTCACGCGCTCCTGGATCCCGCTCCAGGACACGCCCGGCGTGCGCGTCACCTACGAGGCGCGGATCCGTGCGCCCGAGGGGCTTACCGCGGTGATGAGCGCCGAGCAGCTCGAACGCGGCGCCGACGGAGCTTGGCGCTTCGCGATGAAGCTGCCGATCCCGAGCTACCTGATCGCGCTCGCCTGCGGCGATCTCGAGTTCCGCGCCATCTCGGAGCGCTGCGGGGTGTGGGCCGAGCCGTCGGTCGTCGCCGGCGCGGCGCGCGAGTTCGAGGACACCGAGAAGATGGTGCGCGCGGCGGAGTCGCTCTTCGGACCGTATCGCTGGGGCCGCTACGACGTGATCATCCTGCCGCCCGCGTTCCCCTTCGGCGGGATGGAGAACCCGCGGCTGACCTTCGCCACGCCGACCGTGCTCGCCGGCGACAAGTCGCTGGTCGCGCTCGTCGCCCACGAGCTCGCGCACTCCTGGTCGGGCAATCTGGTCACCAACGCGACCTGGAGCGACTTCTGGCTGAACGAGGGCTTCACGGTCTACCTCGAGCAGCGGATCATGGAGCGGATCTACGGGGCCGAGCGCGCGCGGATGGAGAAGGCGCTCGCGCTGCAGGAGCTGGAGCAGGAGATGAAGGAGCTCCAGCCGCGGGACCAGGTGCTGCACGTCGACCTGCGCGGGCGCCACCCCGACGAAGGCTTCTCAGGGATCCCGTACGAGAAGGGCGCCCTGTTCCTGAGGCGCCTGGAGGAGGTCTTCGGTCGCAAGGCCTTCGACAGCTTCCTCGCGCGGTACTTCGATGCGCACGCCTTCCAGAGCATCACCACGGCCGAGCTCGAGGCCTACTTGCGCCGCGAGCTCTTCGCGGACCATCCGGACCTGGCGGCCCAGGTGGACGTGCGGCGCTGGCTCTACGAGCCCGGCCTGCCGGCGGACGCGCCGCGCCCGCGCTCGGCCGAGCTGGATCGCGTCGACGTTCAGGTGGCGCGCTGGACCGCCGGGACTCCCGCGGAAGCGCTCGACATCTCCGGTTGGGTCACGCAGCAGTGGCTGCGCTTCCTGAACGGGCTCCCCGAGACGCTCGGGTCCGATCGGATGGCGGAGCTCGACCGCGCGTTCCAGTTCACCGGGAGCCAGAACAGCGAGATCCTGGCCCAGTGGCTGGAGCTGTCGATCCGCCACGGCTATCGGGCCGCGGACGAGCGCCTCGAGGAGTTCCTGATGAACGTGGGACGGCGCAAGTTCCTCAAGCCGCTCTACACCGAGCTGGCGAAGAGCGAGGAAGGCAAGCGGCGTGCGCTGGAGATCTACGCCCGCGCCCGGCCGCGCTACCACTCGGTCTCGACCGGGACGATCGACAAGATCCTGGGCTGGGGGAGTTGACCTCGCGGCGCGCCGCCGCGCGGGGCACGGCTCGCGACCGCGCCGCGCCCGCGCGGTAGGCTCGGGCGGCGCATGGAGCCCCGCTGCATCCTCCTGTTCGCCAAGGAGCCCCGTCCCGGAGGGGTCAAGACGCGCCTCGCGCGCTCGGTCGGCGACGAGCAGGCCGCGCGGCTCTACGAGGCGTTCCTGCGCGACACGCTCGGCGCGTGCGAGCGCGTGCGATCGCAGCTCGTGGTGTACTTCGCGCCGGCCGAGGCGGTGGAGTGGTTCCGCCGGCTCGCATCCACGGCGCCGCTCGTGGCGCAGCCGGAGGGCGATCTGGGCGTGCGCCTGGTCCACGGATTCCAGAGCGCATTCGAGCGCGGTCACCGCCACGTCCTGGCGCTCGGCTCGGACGTGCCGCACTTGGGCCCGGAGGTGCTCGAGCAGGCCTTCCGAGCCCTGGAAGCGGGGCGCGGCGCGATCGGACCGTGCGCGGACGGCGGGTACTACGCGATCGGCCTGAGCGCGCCCGCGCCGGGCCTGTTCGAGGGCATCCCCTGGAGCTCAGACGCCGCGTTCGAGCAGACCCTCGAGCGGGCGGCGGCGCTCGGAATCGAGCTGGAGATCCTGCCCGCGAGCTTCGACATCGACGAGGCCGGCGACCTGGAGCGGCTGAGGCAAGTCTTGGAGCAGGGGGGAGCGAGCTGCCCGTTCACGCGCGCGGCCTTGGGAGTCGGCTAGCGGCGCCCGGCGAGTCGATCTCGCCCGACGCGAGCCGGGCCCGTTACAGTCTGGGCCGCGGGCGGCCCGCGGGAGGCGGATCGATGCGAACGGCGTGGCTCAGCTTGCTCCTGTGCGCGTGCAGCGCGCAGGGGCCCTCGGAAGTCGAAGAGATCGGCCCCGGCGCCGTCAGCGCCGAGGCGCTGCGGATCCACCGCTCCGCGCTCCTGGTCGACGGCCACAACGACCTGCCGTGGGCGATCCGCGCCAGCGGCGGCTCTTCCTTCGACGAGATCGACATCTCGCGGCCGCAGCCGAGGCTGCACACCGACATCCCACGCCTGCGCCAGGGCGGCGTCGGCGCGCAGTTCTGGTCGGTCTTCGTCCCCGCGGAGACGGCCAGGCGCGGCGTCGCGCTGCATCAGGTGCTCGAGCAGATCGACCTCGTGCACCGCATGGCCCGGCGCTACCCCGAGGTCTTCGAGATGGCGGACTCCGCCGACGACGTGGAGCGGATCCACCGAGCGGGGCGCATCGCCTGCCTGCTCGGTGTGGAGGGCGGCTACGCGATCGAGGACTCGCTGGCGGTGCTGCGCATGCTGCGCGAGCTGGGCGTGCGCTACATGACGTTGACCCACTCCGACACGACGAGCTGGGCGGACTCGGCGACCGACGAGCCGCGCCACGGCGGGCTCGCGCCCTTCGGCGAGGAGGTCGTGCGCGAGATGAACCGGCTCGGCGTCCTGGTCGACATCTCCCACGTCTCGGTCGAGACGATGGAGGACGCGCTGCGCGTGAGCCGGGCGCCGGTGATCGCCTCGCACTCGGCGGCCTTCGCGCTGGCTCCCCACCCGCGCAACGTCCCCGACGGGGTTCTGCGGCGCGTCGCGGAGAACCGCGGCGTGGTGATGATCAACTTCTACTCCGGCTTCGTCGTGCGCTCCTCCGCGGAGCGCATGGCCGGGGTCTTCGACGTGCGCCGCAGGCTGCGCGAGGAGAACCCCGATGACGCCGCCTTCCGCGCCGCGATGGAGCGCTGGCGGGTGGAGAACCCGATCGAGCGCGGCGACGTGGGCGTGCTCGTGGACCACATCGAGCACGTGATCGCCGTGGCTGGGATCGACTGCGTCGGCCTGGGCTCGGACTACGACGGCATCACGACCCTGCCCGAGGGGCTGGAGGACGTCTCCTGCTACCCGCGGATCACCGAGGAGCTCCTGGCGAGGGGGCATTCGGCCGCCGACATCCGCAAGATCCTCGGCGGCAACGCGTTGCGGGCGTTGCGCGAGGCGGAGGAGGTCGCACGCGCGATGCAGGAGGAGGCGGCGCGGTGACGCCGCTCGCCCTTGCGCTCGCCCTCGCCATGGCCGTGGCCGTGCCGCAGGAAGAGGCTGAGGCGAAGCCGGCGCGCGCGCGCGAGCTCGGGATCCGGATCGGCGAGCTGCCGACCGGGCCGCTGAACGCGATCACCGACGTCGAGGGCGTCGCGGTGGGTCACTGCAGCGTGGTCGAGGGCGACGATGTGCGCACGGGCGTCACGCTCGTCGTGCCGCGGCTCGGCGAGAACTCGTTCCGGCGCAAGCTGCCGGCGGCAGTGTTCACCGGCAATGGCTTCGGCAAGGCGGCCGGCTTCACGCAGGTCGAGGAGCTGGGGGAGATCGAGGCGCCGATCGCGCTCACGAACACGCTGTCGGTCGGGACCGTGCTCGAGGCCCTGGCGCGCCTGGTGCTCGAGCAGCCCGGCAACGCGGAGGTCCGCTCGGTCAACGTCGTGGTCGGAGAGACGAACGACGGCTGGCTCAGCGACATCCGAGGCCAGCACGTCCGCGCGGAGCACGTGCGCGAGGCCTGGGAAGCCGCGGCGAAGGGGCCGGTCGAGCTGGGCTCGGTGGGAGCCGGCGCCGGGACGGTGTGCATGGGCTTCAAGGGCGGCATCGGCAGCGCTTCGCGTGTCGTGGCGGCCGGGCCGTGGACCGTGGGCGTGCTCGTCCAGACCAACTTCGGCGGGAGCTTGCGGATCGACGGAAGGCCGTTCCCGCCGCGCGGGGACCCGAGAGAGGATCGCGACGGCTCGTGCATGGTGGTGGTGGCCACGGACGCGCCGGTGGACGCGCGGAACCTCGGGCGGATGGCCAAGCGGACGATGCTCGCCCTGGCGCGGGTGGGATCGGTGATGGCCAACGGCAGCGGCGACTACGCGATCGCGTTCTCGACGGCCAATCCGATCGAGGCGGGCGAGGGTTCCGTGCGAGCGGTTCGGGTCCTGCGCAACGATGCGATGACGCCGCTCTTCCAGGCGGTGGTCGAGGCCACCGAGGAGGCGGTGCTCGACTCGCTGTTCACCGCCAGGACGACCCGCGGCCGCGCCGGACACGTGGCGCAGGCGATCGACCTCGAGGTGGTGCGGCGGGTCGCCGCCGGGCACTGATCCTCCTCCCGTCGGAACTCCGCCGGAGCGAGCCGCCGGAGCGAACGAGGGTCTACCGGCTCGGCGCGCCCGCCGGCCTGCGGTAGAACCCGGTGTCCTCGAGCCGCCAGCTCAGCCCGACGGTGCCGTCGAAGCCGACCAGCATCATCTCGCGCGGCAGGCTGTCGTCGAGCGTCCAGCCCAGGCCGCGCAGCTCGGACTCCACGCGCCGCAGCTCGCGACGCTGCGCCGCGAGGTCGGCTTCGATCGAGCGCACGTCCGCATGCACCTCCGGATGGCGCAGGCTCTGCGCGCCCGAGAACAGGTTCAGGCGCTGCCCCAGGACCGCTACCGCGGCGTTCCGCTCGGTGATCTCCGCGGCGATCGAGCGCAGCAGGGGCACCATCCTGAGGGCCGCCGCAAACCGTCGGGCTTCCAGTTGCATGTCGATCCTCCGTGGGCTGCGGGGGGCGCGGGGCCTCCGGATGCCATTACGGAAGCTGAGGGTGGGGGGTTCGTTACACCTCGTTAAATCGGATCCGGCGCAGGGGGGCGATAGCGCTGCTAGGTGTTGTTCCATACGTGAAGAGCGTGGGCAGGCGGCGGAAGACGTCGGATCGGATCGGATCGGATCGGATCGTGACGAAGGACCTACAGCCCACTTTCCGCACTTCGCGCCGGCGCTTCCCCTGGATTTCTCTTCGGCGGGGGTGAGGAGGCCGTGGGGGTTGGGTTGCGGTCGCGCAGTCGCTCCGCTTCGTCTATCGGCGCGCTGCGGCCCGAGCTTGCCCGAAGA
>DATKBQ010000308.1:0-16085 GCA_035546375.1 Planctomycetota bacterium
CAGGAGGCCTTCGAGCGCGAGGGCGTGCAGAGCGTCCTCGCCGGCTCCGGAAACGACCTCCTGAGGCTCTCGTTCCCCGCGCCCGTGCGCCTGAGCGGCCGGCCCCAGGAGGGCGGGTTCGAGCTGCGCGCGCGGCTCGCGCTGCCGGCGGAGCCCTTCCTACAGCTCTCCTTCCTCGAGGAGCTGGACGCCGCCAAGACGCTGGCGCGCGAGGCCGCCGACCTCGAGAAGCGCGGCGAGCGCGGCCGCGCCCTGGCGCGCTGGTCGGAGCTGCTCGACCGCTACCCCTTCGAGACCGCGCTGGTGCGCGAGGCGGGCGAGCAGCACGCACGGCTGGTCGAGAAGGGCCTGGCGGAGGTGCGCCGGCTGCACGGCGCCCTGGAGGAGGCGCGCTTCTTCCGTTTGGTGGACCTCTACCGCAAGACGGGCGGGGAGGCGCAGGCCCTGGCGCAGCTCTATGCCCAGACCGAGGTCGAGGCCGGCGCGCTGGAGCTGGTGGCGACCATCGACGCCGAGCTCGCGGCGCTGGATGCGGATCTGCGCAAGGCCGAGAAGGAGCGGCTCTCGACGATCCTGAGCACGCTCGAGGGCCGCGGCATGGACCAGCTCGCGCAGCGCGTGCGCGACTATCTCCAGGAGCGCTTCTAGCGTGGCCCGCACCGTCACCGGCGTCGACATCGGCCTGCGCACGAACGAGTTCGTGCGCGGTGCCTGGAAGGGCAACACCTTCCACGTCAGCGACTTCGCCGTGGTCGAGCACCGCTCGCGCAACGTGGTCGAAGCCTGGTCGTCGGGCTCGCCGGGCTTCAAGCCTCAGGCGGCGCGCGTCGGCCTGACCGGCCGCGACGTGAACATCCGCTACACGCGCGTGCCGCGCGTCCCCGACTGGCAATTGCGCAAGCTCATGCGCTTCGAGGTCGAGGAGATCGGCGGCCAGTCGGGCTCGGCGGTCGCCTCGGACTTCAACGTGCTGCCCTCGCTGCCCGAGATCGAGGGCGAGGACGTGGTGCTGCTCGCGATGGCGCGCGAGTCGTTCCTGGAGGAGCACGCGCGCGGCGTGGCCGGCATGGGCGGCCGGATCGACGCCTTCACGCCCTGCGCGCTCGCGCTCTACGCGGCCTGGACGCACTTCGGAGCGATCGAGGAGGAGACGGTCCTGATCGCCAACGTCGGCCACGAAAACCTCGACGTGGTCCTGGTGCGCGGGCCCGACCTGCTCTTCGCGCGCAACCTGAGCGGCGGCTCGCGGCTCTTCGACGAGGCGATCGCCGAGCGCTTCGGCGTCTCGCCGCAGAAGGCCGAGCAGCTCAAGATCGAGATGGCGACGCTCGAGCCGGGCGCGCGCTACGAGAACGCGAACCAGGAGAAGGCCAGCCGCGCCTGCCTCGGCGCCGCCGGGCAGCTCCTCTCGCTCCTGCAGTCGACCGTGCTCTTCTGCAAGAGCCAGGTGAAGGTCTCGAGCCTGCGCGTGGACCGCGTGCTCCTGTGCGGCGGGGGCGCGGCGCTCGAGGGCCTGCCGCGGTACCTCTCGACGGGCATGGGGGTTCCCGTCGAGCTCTTCGACCCTTTCCGCGTGGTCGACGTCTCGGCGCTGCGGCCCGAGGCGGCCGAGCAGCTCGAGCAGTTCAAGCTCGAGTCCGTGGTCGCCCTGGGCCTGGCGACGATGGCCTCCGACCCCGACGCCTACTCGGTCGAGATCCTGCCCGCGGCGACTCGCCGCCGGCGCGAGTTCCTCGCGGGGCCGGCGTTCCTGATCGCAGCGGGCGTGCTGGCCGTCCTGTTCCTGGCGTACGAGGGTTGGCGGACGAGCTCGGCGCTCTCGGAGGTGCGCGCGCGCACCGCCACGCTCGATTCGCAGCTTCGCCGCGCGAGCGCCACCCACCGCCGCGCCGCCGAGCTGGCGCGCGAGAACGCCTCGCTGCAGGAGGCCGCCTCGCTCCTCGCGGGCGTCGCCGGGGCCGGCGAGCAGCTCGTGCGCAGCCTCGAGCACTTGGAGCGGCGCCTGCCCGGAGACTTCTGGATCGACGAGCTCTCGAGCGACTGGCGCGCCGACGAGGGGCTGAGCATCAAGCGCGGCTCCGAGCGGCCGATCCTGCGCGTCGAGGGCTTGGCGAGCGAGGGCACGGAGTCGGTCGCGGCCCAGCTCGAGGCGCTGCGCTCCGGCCTCGAGCAGGCCTTCCCCGGCGCCCGGAGGCAGCTCACCCAGAACCCGCGCGGCGACCGCTTCACGCTGCAGCTCACGCACTTCGGGCCGCCCCCGCCGCCGGCCCCCGCCGGCGACGCCCCGGCCGGCGACGCCCCGCCCGGCGACGCGTCGGCGTCGCCGTTGAATCGGGTGCAACGTCCAGCTCCCCCCACGGGTGGTCTCTGATCATGGACCTCGACGCCTACTGGCAGGAGAACAAGCGCTTCGTCGCCACCGTCGCGGCCGGGGTGGTCCTCTTCTTCGTGGGTTGGATGCTGATCGACCGCTTCCTCGGCGAGGACCTGCGCGCCGGGAAGCGCAGCCTCGCGCGGCTGGAGTCCGACCTCGCCAAGCCCATGCACGGCGCCGCCGACCTGGCCGCGGCCGAGGAGGACAACGCGCGGCTGCGCGAGACCGTCCTGGCCCTGCGCTCGGCAGTCGAGTTCGAGCCTCGGCCCCAGTTCCGCTTGGATCCGGGCAGCAACGCGCCGAGCCGCTACCTGGGCGTCCAATCCAACCTGCTCGAGGAGCTGGCGACGCGCGCCGGCCGCGCCGGGCTCCAGTACCCGGAGGACCTCGGGCTGCCGCAGAGCTCGCCGGTGCGCGAGGTCGAGATCGCGCGCCACCTGGAGGCCCTCGACGTGATCGAGCGGGCGATCACCTTGGCGATCGAGGCCGGGATGGACCGCATCGACAAGATCCGCATCAAGCTCGACCCGCGGGTCGTCTCCGGCAAGCCGGTGGACGACCTCGAGAAGACCTTGGTCACGCTCGAGATGACCGGCGCGGGCACCGCCGCCGCCCGCTTCGTCCAGCTCTTGCGCGACCCCGCGCGCGGCAAGCCGTCGGTGATCGACAGCGCGTCGCTGAAGTCCGCCTCGCGCTCCGCGGCCCGCCCCAAGGACGAGGTGAAGCTCGAGATCGCGCTCGCGGCGGCGCACCTGCACTCCTTGGGCCAGCCCGCCGAGGCGGGGGAGGGTCGATGAAGCTGCGCCAGGAGCAGATGGTCTTCCTTCTCGCCGTGGTGATCCTCGGCGCGTTCGCCTGGTCGCGCGCGGGCTCGGACCAGGCGGCGCGGCGGCCGTCGCGGGCCAAGGGCCTGGAGATCGATCGCCAGGCAGTGCCCGATCTGGCGGCGGCCCAGGCGATCGAGCGGCCGGGCGCGAGCGCGCGGAACCTCTTCTCGCCGCCGAGCGACACGCGCCCGCTGCCGCCGCTCGTGCCCGAGCCGCCGCCCCTGCCGCGGATCGGCGCGTTGCGCCCGCCCGCGGACCCGGGGCTCGCGCCGCACCGCTACGCGGACTTCCTGCACGTCGACCCGCGCCCGCAGGAGGTGCCGGGGCTGTTCCCGGCGCCGTCCGCGGAGGTCGACGGGCTTGCGCCCCTCGACGGCGGGCCGCTCGGCGACGAGATCCCCGCGGGCGCCGAAGCCGCCGGCGAGGGGCGGGACCTGACGCGGCTGCTCCAGGGTCTGGGCTACGCCGGCAAGCAGCGCCTCACGGCCGAGGAGCAGGCCGCGCGGATCGCGAGCTGGAAGAAGATCTACGACTGGATCCAGGTCTCGGTCGCCGGCGTGCCGCTCTTCGGCCACATCCGCAACGCCGACCGCTACGGGCTGCGCCAGCGGCGGGATGAATCGGTATTGTTCGTCCAAGTCGATCCCGAGAGCGGGCGCGAGATCTCGGGCTCTAAGCCGGTCGCCTTCGAGCGCGCGCGCGTGGTCGACTTCGGGTTCGCCGACACGGTCTCGAACCGCCTCGCCCTTCGGCGCCGCGAGCTGCTCGCCGCGCCCACCGTCGGCCAGCTCGAAAGCCTGATGGCCTTCGCCGAGGAGTGCGTCCGCGAGCGCCTCCAGGCGCGCGAAGCGATCGAGGTGGCCGAGGAGGTCTACCGCGTCGCGCAGGGGCTCGCGCCGAACGACCCCGCGCCGCGCCTGGGCCTCGCGCGCTGCTACGAGGCCGGCTTCGAGTTCGAGAAGGCCTACCAGACCTACCAGGACCTCCTGCGCGACTACCCGCACCGCCCCGAGGTCCACGCGCGGCTCGGGCAGCTCGAGGAGCGCTTCCGCCTCTTCGAGTCGGCCGAGGAGCGCTTCCGCGAGGCCGAGCGCCGCAACGGCCGCGCGAGCTGGGAGGTGCAGTGGGCGTACGGCCGCTTCCTCTACGAGCGCGGGCGCCACGCCGAGGCCATCGAGCGCCTGCGGCGGGCCTTCGAGGCCGAGCCGACCGATCCCGCGCGGCGCTCGACGCGCGCCGGGATCCGCACCGACCTCGGCGCCGCGCTGCGCGCCTCGGGAGAGAGCGCCGACGCCGCGCCGATGTTCGAGCGCGCGTTGCAGGCCGACGCCAGCCACCAGCGCGCCGCCGCCGGCCACATCGCCGCCGCGCGCCTGGGCGCCCTCGGCGCGAAAGGGGGCGCCGGCGCCGCCGTGCCGCAGACCGGCGACGAGGTGGGCTTCGAGCTCCTGCTCGCGCTCGGCCTGCGCGAGCTGGACGCCGGTGAATGGGTAGCGGCGAAGGAGCGCCTGGAGGCCGCCGCGCTCGCCGATCCCCTGCGGGCCCACGAGGCCTGGCGCGCGCTCTCCTGGCTGGCCGAGCTGGCCGTGGCCGGCGAGGAGGCCTTCCGCTTCGCCGAGATGGCGCACGAGGCGGACCCGACCGACGCGTGGACGCTCTACCAGCGCGGGCGCGTGCTCTTCGCGCGCGACGACCAGCAGGGGGCGCGCGAGGCTTGGACCGCGGCGCTCGATCAAGAGCTGGATTTCGCCGACGCGCTGGTCGCGCTCGGCGACCAGGCCTTCCGCGCCGGCGAGGACGAGGCCGCGGTGCGCTACCTCGCCCGCGCCCTCGCGCTCGTGCCGCGCCGCGCGGAGGTGCACGACCTTCTGGGACTGTCTCGGCTTCGGGCGGGCGACCTGCGGGCTGCGGAAGAATCCTTCCGCGCCGCGCTCGAGATTCGATCCGCCGATCCGGTGGCCAAGGCCGGGCTCGTCTGGGTGGCCTACCGCCTCGGCGATCCGCAGAAGGCGATCATGCTCTTGGCCGAGATCGACGACCAGCGCAGGGCGGAGCCCGACACCGATCCCTATCGAAGCTACGCCAAGGCGCAGATCAAGCGCATCCAGGACCATCTCGAGAAGGTGGTCTGGAGCGACACCTTCGACCGGACCCAGCTCCCGCTGCGCAAGGGCTGGCAGCCCGAGGAGTCCGACGGCGTCGTCGCCACGCTGGCCGACGGCGCGCTGCTCGTCTCCGGCACGTTCGACAAGACCGAGGGCCGCGCGCGGGTGTGGCAGGAGCGCCAGGCGCAGGCCTTCGTCGCGATCGAGATGGACGTCACCGTCTCCGCGGACACCAAGGCGCGCGTCGGCGTGTTCGTCTCGCGCGAGCGCT
The DNA here is from genome assembly GCA_035546375.1 of Planctomycetota bacterium. Classification (GTDB taxonomy): domain Bacteria; phylum Planctomycetota; class UBA1135; order UBA1135; genus DATKBQ01. Next base: position 5,578 of record DATKBQ010000308.1, read on the forward strand.
CGACCGGCCAGGGCCAGCGGCGCATCGAGGGCATGCTCGCGGTGGCACGGCGGCCCGACGGCGAGCTGGTGGTGCTCACCGAGGACCGCCTCTCGGCCGAGCCCGCCTGGCAGGACGTCCCGCCCGCCGGAGGAGTCGCCTGGTGGCCGGCGGGCAGGCCGGTGCGCCTGCGCATCGAGCGCCAGGGGGACGGCAGTGACTCGGTCGGCCGCATCACGGTCGACGGCATCCCCGTGCGCGAGGGCTTCCGGATCCCGGCCACGGCGACCTGGAGCGGCGAATTGAGGATCGGCGTCTTCGCCGAGGGCTCCACCGGTCGGCCGGCCCGCGTCGTAGTGGACGACGTCGAGCTGGTCTACAAGGAAGGGAAGTAGGGGCGGGCGGAGGCCCGCCCGGAGCCTTGCGACCCACCTCGGCCATGCGACTCCCCTCGGCCATGCGACCTCCCTCGAGCCGATCCGCCCGCCAGGCCCTGCGCGGCGGCTTCACCTTGATCGAGCTGCTCGCCGTGATCGTGATCCTCTCGATCCTCGCCTGGTTCCTGGTGACGAACCTCGGCAAGACCCGGGAGGTGGCCCTGGTGAAGATGGTCGAGGGCGACATGGTCAAGCTGAAGGCCATGCTGGCCGAGCTCGACGACACCGAGGGCGGCTACCCGCCCTCGAGGTTCGCGGACGCGCTGGGCGCGCCGCCCAACGCCACGAACCTCGGCGGGGAGTGCCTCTACCTCGCCCTGTGCGCGGAGGACGCGCCGGGCTACGGCGTGCTCGACGCGGACCTGATCAACAGCGACGGCGATTCCCTGGCCCACACGCCGAAGGGTCTGCGCACGCGCGAGCTGTTCGAGCTGCGCGACCGCTGGGACAACCCGATCGCTTACTTCCACAACCAGGACTACGGGCGCGAGGACGTGTACGTCACGGTCTCGAACGTGACCGGCCTGAGCACCGAGACGGTGGTGAAGGCGTACAAGAACCCCAAGACGGCCAACTGGTTCGAGCCGCGCAGCTTCCAGCTCATCTCGGCCGGTCCGGACGGCGAGTTCGGCACCGAGGACGACATCACCAGCTTCAAGCGCTAGGAGGGACGACCTGGAGCGGACGCGAGGGGTGCGGCGGTGCGAGCGGGGCATGACCCTGCTCGAGCTCCTGCTCGTCATGGTGCTGCTCGGGCTCGTGCTCGGCGCCGGGGCCGGGGTCTTCACCACGATCGACACCGGCCGGCGCGCCGCCGCGGGCGCGGTGCGCAACGTGATCCGCTCGGCGCGCAACTCCGCCGTCGCCAAGAGCGCCACCGCGCGCGTGCGTATCGACGCCGCCGCCGGCACGATCCGTGCCGAGGCGATCGAGCTGGTCGGCACCTGGCGCTTCGAGGACGAGCGCCTCTCGGGCGCCTTCGGGATCGACGGCATCCAGCGCGGCGGCGAGCTGGTCGAGCACGGCTTCATCGGCAAGGGCTTGGCCTTCTCGGGCTCGCGCGCCGCCTGGGTCGAGTTCCCCGTGCAGGACCTGGCGAGCTTCGAGCTCTCCGAGGGCTTCTCCCTCGAGTGCGCGGTGCGCTTCGAGGGCCCCGGCGGGGGACGGTTGGTCTCGCTCGGGCGGGCGGCGGGCTTGGAGGTGGGCTCCAGCGGCGCGGTGCGCGGCTGGATGGTGCCCTCGGTCGCCGACTCGACCGGCCGGCCGCGCCCGGGGGGCCGCATCGCCGCCGACGCGCCCCCGGGGACGCTCAAGCGCGGCGACTGGCAGCGCGTGCGCCTGGAGTACGACCGCCGGCGCCTGCGCCTGTCGGTCGACGGCGTGGAGCGCGCGTCCGCGCTCCACGACGCGCCGGTGTGGCAGCTCGAGGTCCCTCTCCAGATATCCGACGCGCAGATGCCGTTCTCCGGCGTCGTCGACGACCTCGTGATCGGCGCGGTGAGCGCGAGCGAGGAGTACGCCCTGCCCGACAGCGTGCGCTTCGCCGCGGGCGCGCCGAGCGTGATCCGCTTCGACGCCGGCGGCTACCTCGACCGCGAGGTGCACACCGAGGCGGTGTCCTTCTCCCTCGAGCACGAGGACGGCGCGCTCACCGAGATCCGCGTCGGCCTCTACGGGACGGTGGAGTGATGGCCGGGGCGCGGCGGACTCCCGGCTCGGCCCGGCGCAGCGGCTTCGCGATGCTGACCGTGCTCCTGGTCCTGCTCGCGCTCCTGGTCCTGACGACGCCCTTCCTGATGGGCGCGCGCAACGCCTCGAAGGCCAGCGTGCAGCTCGCTGACCGCGCGCAGGCGCGGCTCGCGCTCGACGCCAATGCGCGCCTGGCCCGCGCGCAGCTCGCCCGCTCCCATCCGGCGGTCGATCCGACGCCGTACGCCGACGGCGAGGACGAGCTCGAGGTGAGAGCGCGCTTCGCGAGCACGTTCCTCGACCCCCTCGATCCGCGCGGCGTGATGTGGGACGTGGCCGTCGGCGACGTGGCCGGGCGGATCGACCTGAACAGCGCGCCGCCGCACGTCTTCGCGAACATGCTCGGCGCGACGACGCGCCTGGTGGAGGCCGTGAAGGCCGACGACGGGGAGCTCGGCGTCGCCAGCACGCACGGCTTCGCCGACCTGGGCTTCCTGTGGATCGGCGGCGAGCTGGTCGGCTACGCCAAGCGCTCGCCCTCGGTCTTCTCGGGGCTCCAGCGCGGCCTCGCCGCCGGCGTCGACGGGGAGGGCAAGGCCTTGCCCTGCGGCCCTCGGCCGCCGACCGCCCACGAGCCGGGCGCGCCGCTGATCGACCAGCGCGCCTTCGCGCCGGCCCTCTGGCGCAGCCTGACGCCCGATGGGGAGCTGCGGCACTTCGACGCGCCGGAGCGCCTGCGCGACTCCGCGAAGCTCGCGCTCGCCGGCCTCGACGGCGAGGCCCTGGATGCCTTCGCCCGCTACGGCACGGTCTACGCGGGCGTGCGCGCCGGGGACGAGTGGCAGCGCCCCGTGCGGCTCTTGAACTCGGTGCGCGGCGGCATGGACTGCCTGCTCGACGTCGACGAGCGGCGCTGGTTCAACCCCGGGGCGACGGTGCAGGTCAGCGACGGCCGGACCACCGAGATGGGGATCGTCGAGGCGGTGCAAGACCGCGGCGTGCGGCTGATGCAGCCCTTGGTCAACGACTACTCGGCGACGACGGCGGTCGTGCGCGTGCTCGCGCGGCGGCCGGTCAACGTCAACACCGCCTCGCCGGAGGTGCTCGCGGTCCTGATGGCCAACCTCCAGCTCCGCGGCTACAACGCGCGGATCACGCGCGACGAGGCCGAGGCGCTGGCCGTCTTGATCGTCGAGTCGCGGCCGCTGCAGGGCTTCGAGGACTTCCTGCGGCGTGTGGTGCTGCCGGCGGCGGGGATCGAGGCACTGCCGCCGGACGCGCCGGTCGTGCCGCGCGCGCTGGCCTCGGGAGCCGGCGCGCTGATCGACCGCGAGGACGCGCTCGCGCTCTACGCCAACGCGCTCAACGCGAACGACTCGAACCTCGCCTGGTCGACGATGCCCTTCGCCTTCACGACCCGCGACGTCTTCGACCTCGAGCTGCGCACGGCGGTCAACGCCAAGAGCGGCGTCGAGCGCGTCGCGGCGCTGCGCGAGGTGGTCGAGGTGATCGCGCCCCAGGGCGAGCTGCTCCAGCTCTGGTCGCGCCAGGAGGACTTCGACGAGGCCCTGCGCCTGCACCTGGACTCGCCGTGGTGGGCGAGCGGGCCCGAGGCGACCTCGCGCTTCGACGGCGGAGCGGTGCCGCCCTCGCGGCTGTGGGCGCACTTCGGCGTGTTCGCGGGCAAGCCCTATCTGCCGGGAATCACCAAGCTGCCGGAGGGCTACAGCGGCGACTCGCCGCCGATATCGGAGCACGTCTTCGCCTCGCGCGAGGACGAGGGCTGGATGCAGCTTTGGGCGGCGCGAGCCGCGGAGACGCCGCTCACGCAGGGTCACATGCTGCACTTCGACCACGAGACGCGCGATCCGGAGGGGCGCTACCTGCCGATGGAGATCGTGCAGTCGCCGACGGCGGACGCGCTCGTGGGCTGGACGACGAAGAGCGACTCGCTCTTGCGCGCCTTCTCGTTCTCGGCCTGGATCAAGCCGGCGAGCTTGGCGGACGCGGTGTACATGGACGTCGGCCAGAGCTCGCTGGACACCGACCGCGCTTGGCTCGCGATCGAGGGCCCCGACCTCGTGCTGCGCGTCTTCGACGGCGCGGGAGACCACCCGCTGACCCCCGAGATCGATGCGGGCGAAGCGCGCTTCGAGCTGGCTCCCGGCAAGGGCCCGGGGCTCGCGGCGGACACGTGGTCGCACGTCCAGGTCGACGTGCGCGGGACGCGGCCCGACCAGATCACGATGCTGGTCGACGGGCGCGCCTTCGGGGTGCGCGTCATGGGGCTCTCGCGCCTGACGGGGCCGGTGGCGCCGGACTCCGGCCTGATCCCGCTCGAGAGCGGCGAGGGCTTCCCCGACCAGGGCGTCGTGCGCATCGGGGACGAGCTGATCGAGTACGTGAAGCAGGGCAAGGACGTGCTCTCCGCGCAGCGCCAGGAGACCGGCGCGATGGCGGGCTTCGGCGGCCGATTGGCGCGGCACGCCTTCGACCTGGCGTCGACGTCGGGCGTCGAGCCCGGGCTGAACTTCGCTCTTGGGACCGTGAACACGAGCTACGCTCCCGGCACGCCGGTCATGCTCTACGGCTACAGCCTGCCGCTCGCCTCGAACGTGCCGTCGGTCTCCTCGAGCCTGCCCGCGCCGCTCGGGCGCTTCGCGGTGGGCGTCGTCGAGAGTGTCGTCGGCGGCTCGACCAGCCTCGGCGATCCGATCGTGCTCGCTTGGCCGCCGTATTCCATGGGCACGGGGCTGGACGGAGTCTCGAATGCGACCGGGCTGACGCTGAAGCCCGCGGATCCGGCGATGACCGTCCCGCAAGTCATGGCAGCCTTCAGTCCGAACGGCGGCTACGCGGCGGTGATCCAGCGCAAGCTTCAGGGCGGCGCCGGCGCCCTCGGGCCCGTGACGAGCTTCACCACGGGCAACGGCACGGAGATCTTCGGCGTCGAGATCATCCGTTACTCGGGCTGGCAGGGTTCGACGCTCGTCATCGCCGGGCGCGCGGCGCTGGCCGCCGGCGCGGGCGGACAGCAGGCGCGCGCGTTCGTCGTCGACTGGGATGCCTGGACGATCAACGGCGTCGATCCCGATCTGCAGCTCGAGTGGGAAGTCTTCGTCGCGCCCCTCTCGATCCCCGCGCCGGGCGGGGGAGGCGTCGCCGGCTTCCCGCCGCCGGTGAACGGCTCGGAGTTCGCCCAGCTCACGCACACCGCCGACGCCGAGCACACCGAGTGGGTGCGCTACGACCAGATCGTGGGCGTGGACCTCGTGCGCAGCGATGGGAATGCCTTGGAGCTGCTCACCTTGGCGCTGACCCACGGCTTGGGTGGGACGGGGGATTTCAGCGGCCAGCCTTCGGGCGGTGGTGGAACGCCCGCGGGCGTGCAGGGACCGGCGGGTTCCAGCGTGGCCGCGGTCGCGGCGCCGGCGGCGCCTGCGGCGGCGACAGGCCAGGGCGGGATTGGCGGCGGCAGCTACTGGCTGCCGTACATGGGCCAGGACGACTTCGACGCCGTCAATTATCCCGTGACGCACGCGGCGCGCACGGCGTTCCAGTTCCGCGGCGTGCTCGGCACCTACAGCCACGAGCACCCCGCCGGCACGCCGATCCTTCCCGTGTTCAGGGTGCTGCGAGGCGGCACCGATTACGGCCTGCCGGGGAGGCTCGACGCCGCGTTCCTCTTCGACGCTCCCGTGAACGACCCGGGCTGGCCGGTGCGCGTGCACCGCGCGCACGTGCCACTGCACTACAGCATCACGGCCTGGGTGCCCACGGGCAACCTCCTGATCCCCGCGGCGGGTCCGACCGGCTACGCCCAGGAGGGCGGCTTCGAAGTCAACGCGATCTACGTCGCCCTGCAAGATCCCGCGCCCGTGCCGATCGCGGCCGGCACCGTCAATCCGCAGCAGACCTCGGCCGCCGAATCGCGCATGATCGCGCGGCTCACGCTGCACCCCTCGGGCGAGCGGCCGCGCACCGTGAGCACCGCCGTCGTCGGCGGCTCGATCCAGGGCGGGCTCGTGCCCTCGGCCACGGTCGACGAGATCGCGTTCGGCTCGACCACCTTCGGCGACGCGCTCCAGGGCCTGGGCTACCTCGGCCAGGGCCCGGCCGGCGGCTCGGCGGTGCAAGGCGCCCACCTCTCGCTCACGCAGGCGCTCGGCAGCGGCGCGAACGGCTTCACCGTCGCGCCGAAGAGCGTGCGCGTCGCGGCGGGGACCTTCTCGGACGGCACGAACGTCCTCGCGAAGCTGCCCCAGGACGCGGGTCTCTTGCGGATCGGCTCCGAGATCCTGGCCTACGACTCCTACGACGCCGACAGCGGCGCGATCACGGTCGCTTCCGGCGGCCGCGGCCTCCTGGGCACGCCCGAGGAATCCCACGAGGTGGGCGAGACGGCGGTCTTCCTCGAGCAGATCCCGGTGAGCGTGCTCCTCTCCAACATCGGGCCCGACGACTCGACCCTCTTGCTCGAGAGCCTCGACGGCTTCCCGTTCATGGGCACGGTGATCGTCGACGGCGAGCTGATCCACTACACGCGCCAGGCCGGCGGCGGGCTCGACATGCCGCGCGCTTCGCGTGAGCCGGGCAAGATGGACGGCAAGGGCGCCGGGCTCTTCCGCGGGCGTTACGGCACCGCGCGCGCCGCGCACGCGGCGGGCACGCCGGTGATCCTCTTCCCCTTCCGCTACTGGGATCGCTGGAGCGACCGCGCGGACGCGCCGGAGCTCGCCTACACCGGCCTCTCGATCGACCAGCCGAACGCCTTCTGGCGCTCGATGACCTGGGAGGCCGAACAGCCGCGCTTCGGCGGCGCCACGCTCGCCGTCCTGCAGCGCGTCGATCGCGGCCCGGGCGAGCTCGTTCCCTGGGACGGCGACCCCGAGGCGACGCCGGGGCTCGCGCTCTACGAGCACCCGACGCGCGAGAACCTGCCGAACGCGATCGCGGTCCAGGCCGACCGCGTCGAGTGGCGGATCTTCGCGCGCTACCTGCCCGGCGCCTTCGATTCCTTGACCGGGCTCTCCCACGGCTGGAAGGAGACCCCGCGGCTGCGGCGCTTCGCCGCGCTGTACCTCGCGCCGAACGTCACGCTCCGGAGGGTCGAGCGGTGAGCCTTCGCGCCGCGCGGAGCCGCTCCGGCGGCCTGACCCTGGTCGAGCTGGTGCTCGCCATCGGGCTGCTCTCGATCCTGATGGTGGCGATCTTCAACCTGCTCGACGGCTTCCTCTCGCTGTGGGAGAGGAGCGAGACCCGCCGCCAGCTCGTCGAGGAGTCCTCCGGCGTGCTGGAGCTCATCGCCGCCGACCTCGCCCCCCTCGAAGGCGGGCCGCGCGGCGACCTGCTCGCCGAGTGGGTCTCCTTCGACACCGACGGCGACGGCCTGCGCGAGAAGCTCTGGCCGCGGCTGCGGCTCGTGCGCCACGCCTCGCCGGCTGAGATCGCGCGCCTGCAGGCCGGTGCGGCGGAGAAGGACCCCGGCGAGGGCCTGCTCGAGGTGGTCTGGGCCGTCCTGCCCGCGCGGCGCAGCGCGAGCACGCCCGACCTGCGCGCGGAGGGCATCCTGTGGCGCGGCGAGCAGCTCTTCCGCGGCACGCGCGACAAGGACGAGGCGCCCTCCTTCTTCGACGAGCGCTTCACCTCCGCCGGCGGCCAGCTCCCGCCGGGTGCCGTGAACGAGGTCACCCACGGAGTCCTGTGGCTCGGGGTGCGCTTCGCGGGCCAGACGACGATCCTCGGCGACCTGTCGGATGGCGCGGGGAGTCGCGGCGGCGGCGAGGGCGGCTGGGCGCTGGGCCACGCGCTCACCGACAGCTCGGCCTCCTGGGACGCCTGGTCCCGCGAGCGTCCGGACGCCGAGCGCCACCACTGGAACCAGCCTGCGGCGGGCATGCCCGATCCGCGCGGCCGCCCGGTCCTGCCGCGCCGCGTGCGCCTCGAGCTGGAGCTCGAGCGCGAGCGCGACCTCAAGCGGCGCACGCGCCTCGAGCGCGTCCTCAACGCCACCGACTCCGCCATCGAGGTCGGCGACGGCACGCGCCTGCCGCCCAAGGGCGCCCACGTGCTGATCGACGCGGAGTGGATGGAAGTGGTCTCCATCACCGGAAACCGCGCCGTCGTGCGCCGCGCGGCCCGCGGCTCGCGCGCGGCGATCCACGAGGCCGGGGCGCGGGTCCACTACGGCCAGAGCCTCTTGCGCGAGGTGCCGATCGCCATGCACCAGGAGGACTGGAACCTGTGAGCGAGCGCGAGAGCGTCCGCGCACGGCGCGCCGGCTTCACCATCGTCGAGGTGGTGATGGCGATGGCGCTGCTCCTGCTCGGCATGACCAGCATCCTGGGGCTCTTGTCCTTCGGCGTCGCGCTCTCGCGCACGGCGGCCCTGCGCACCTCGGCGGCCTCCGCGGTGGAGGCGGTGGTCGCCGACCTGGAGGAGCACCTCTTCCCGCTGGTCACCGACCCGCAGACGGGCGATCAGGTCGCGGGCGAGCCCTCGGACGTCCTCGAGCGCCCGCTCCCGGGCCAGGCCGGTATCCTCTACAGCGCCCGCGTCACCGCCGATCCTTCCCCCGATCGGACCGGCGCGGACCGAGGGCCGCGGGTCTATAGGGTGGACGTCGTGATGTCCTGGTCGAGCGGCGGCTCGCGCCGCACGAAATCGTTCACCACCCTCCTGCTCCAGGAGGTGCCCTTCGGCGCCCGCATGCGCCGGCTCTTCGTCGCGCCCCCCGAGGCCGCGGCGCAGGCCGCGCCGCCCCAACGCAAGCCATGAAGAACCCGATCCTCCACCTGGGCCTCCTCGTAAGCGCGAGCCTCGCGTCGCTCCTGACCGCCGCCGCGCTCTTTGCGCAGACGCCCGCCGAGCCCGCCGCGGTGGGCGGCGAGGACGCCAAGATCGAGGTCGGCTCGCCGCTGATGCTGCGGCTCTTCGACGGCTCGATCCTCTGGGGGAAGATCGCCGGCCACGACGCCGAGGTGCTCGAGTTCGCGCGCCTCGACAACGGCGGGCGCGTGCGCGTGCCGTGGGCGCGGCTCGATCCCTCCCAGGCCGACCAGCTCCTCGAGCGCTTCGGCTACGTCGACCACTCCAGCGAGGAGCTGATGATCGAGGCCGACCGCCTGGAGCTTTCGGGCGGCGGCGACGTGATCGGCCTGATCGTCAACCGCACCGAGGACGACCTCCTGGTCAAGACCGCGAAGGCGGTGGTGCCGGTGCCCAAGGCGCGCATCCGCGGCGCGTCGACCCGCGTGCAGGTCCCGGCGCTCGAGGTCTACACGCGCGAGGAGCTCTACCAGCAGGGGCTCTCCCAGCTCGATCCCAAGAGCCCCCAGAGCCAGCTCGACCTGGCGGTCTACTGCGAGAAGATCCTCGACTCCGCCCACGCCGTCGAGCACTACCAGGCGGCGGCCGCCCTCGACCCGTCGTTCAAGCCCGCGGAGCTGAAGGTGGCGATCGAGCGCGCCCGCACGCGCGCCCAGAACCAGGCCCAGCTCGACTACCTGCACGAGGTCGACGTGCTCAAGAAGCGCGGCCGCTACGACGAGGCGTTGGCCCGCGCCGAGGCCTTCACCGAGCTCTTCCCCGAGTCTCCGTTGCGCGCCGATGCCGCGAAGAAGAAGCAGCAGGTGCTCAAGGAGCGGGAGCTCGCGTTGCGCAAGGAGGTCGTCAACCTCTGGCACTCCTGGGCCGGGCGCTTCGCCCACGACGTCGCGCGGCAGGCCGAGCCCTCGCTCGACGCCGCGATCGCGTGGATCGACGACGGGATGTCGGAGGCCGTGCTCGCGGCGGTGACCGACGAGCTGCGGCGGCGGGTCTCCCCGAGCGTGGAGCCCGACCTGGTGCGCCGCTACTGGACCGAGCGGGGCCAGAAGGGCGAGACCGTGAAGGCGCGGAACGCCACGTACGGCCAGGGAACGTGGCTCTTGGGCGAGGACGAGGCGCGCGCGGGCCTCGAGCCGGAGACGGGCGAGGGCCAGAAGGCCCAGGGCGGCAAGGACTCCGAGCGCGCGCGCCTCGACGAGCGGATCAAGCGCTACCTCGCCAACCAGGCCGCGGTGAAGAGGTCGAAGGTCAACGCCGACGACGAGGGCTAGCTGGCCAAGTTCTGGAAGGAGTGGACCTCCCAGGGCCGCGCCCAGTGGATCCTCGCCTACTACGCCGAGAAGGGCGGGGACATGCAGGTCTTGAAGGTGCGCGGCACGCCCTGCCGCGACTGCAACGGCGACGGCGTGCGCGAGGTCGCCGGCCTGATCCCGGCGAGCAACCAGCCCAACCAGCCCGGCGGCCGCGGCGGTCAGGGGCAGGGCTCCGCAGGGCCGGGGAACGGGCTCGTCAAGTGCCCGACCTGTCACCATGTCGGCATCGTGCGCAGCGTGAGGTACCGCTGACGATGCGCCC
>DATKBQ010000309.1:0-5949 GCA_035546375.1 Planctomycetota bacterium
GACGGTCTGGGCCCAGTACTGGAGCCGGGACCCGGGCTACGCGCCGCCCCAGAACACGAGCCTCTCCGACGCGGTCGGGTTCGTGCTCGCGCCCTGAATTGGCGGAGCAAGACGCCGTGCGGCGCCTCAGAGGCGCCGCACGGCGGCCAGGATCGAGCGCGTGGCGTGGCTCTTGTTCAGCGTGTAGAAGTGCAGGCCCGGCGCGCCGCCGTCCAGCAGCCCGCGGCACTGCTTGATCGCGTGCTCGATGCCGCTCGCCATCACCGCCGCGGCGTCGTCCTGCACGCGGTGCAGGCGCTCGAGCAGCTCGTCGGGGATGCACGCGCCGCACATCTTGGTGAAGCGCTCCACCTGGGCGACGTTCGTGATCGGCATGATGCCCGGCACGATCGGCACGTCGATGCCTGCGGCCCGCGCGCGCGCGACGAAGCGGAAGTAGTGGTCGTTGTCGAAGAAGAGCTGGGTGATCAGGAAGGCCGCGCCGTTCTCCACCTTGACCCGCGTCCAGCGCAGGTCCTCCTCCTCGCTCGCCGACTCGAGGTGCTTCTCGGGGTAGCAGGCGCCGCCGATGTCGACCTGGTAGTTGTCCTCCAAGTACTCGACCAGCTCGCTGGCGTGCGCGAAGCCGCCGGGGACGGGCTCGAAGCGCTCGTCGCCCTTGGGCGGGTCGCCGCGCAGCGCGAGGATGTTCTCGATGCCGTTGCCGATCAGGCTGCCGACGTTCTCGCAGATCTCGGCCTCGGTCGAGCCCGCGCAGGTCATGTGGGCCATGGCGGTCAGGCCGAGGTCCTTCTGGATGCGGGTCACGACCTCGAGCGTGCGGTCGCGCGTCGAGCCCCCGGCGCCGTAGGTGACCGAGACGAAGCTCGGCGAGAGCGCCGCCTTCAGGTCGGCGACGGTCGCCATCAACGCCTCGCCGCCCTCGGCCGACTTCGGGGGGAAGAACTCGAAGCTGAAGACCGGGCCGGCCCGGTCGTGCATCTCGCTGATCCTCACGGTGACTCCAGGATCGCGGCGAAGCGGGCCCGGTACTCTTCCGGGATCGGGAGCGTGCGCATCGAGTCCAGCTCGATGCACGCCGTCGTCATTCTCGCGTCGACGCAGCGCGTGCCGCCGACCTCGTAGACGTAGCGCAGGCCGAGCGACGAGCGGCCGAGGTGGAAGCAGCTCACGCGGACTCGCGGCTCGTCGCCGAAGCGCAGGGGGTGCTTGAAATCGGCCTCGGAGCGCACCAGCGGGAAGCCGATGCGCCGCTCGCCGAGCAGGTGGTAGTAGCGCACGCCGACGTGCACCTCCCACAGCTCCTCGAAGGCCTCGTGGATGTAGTCGTAGATGCGCGGGTAGTAGGCGATCCCTGCCGGATCGACGTGCCCGAAGCGCACACGCTGGGTGATCGTGAAGGCGCTCACCGGAACAGGTCGGGCCAGGCCTCCCGCGCGGACTCGACGATCATCGTCGCCAGTCGCTCGACCAGCTCGCGCCCCGCCGCGGCGCTGGCCGCCCCCGGATTGCCGCAGTAGGCGCGCTCGGCCCCGGCCTCGCGGAAGGTGCGCGCCCCGGCCCGGATCCGCTCGAGCAGGTCGATCTTCACCGCGGGCAGCCCGCGCATCGCCGCCGGGCTCACGCCCGTCGGATCCGCGGCCAGGACCAGGCTGGTCTCGTAGCGCCCGGCGTGGCAGTCGCCGCTGGCGAACTCCTCCCCCAGGGTCTCCGCCCAGCGCCGGCGCGTGTTGTCGGGAAAGAGCACCTGCGCACGCTGGCGGCCGCGCTCGGGATGGTCGGCGGCGACCCCGCGCAGGAGAGCCACGTGCTCCGGCTCGAGGTGCCCGTTCGAGAGAACCACTTGGCGCACGTCCTGCTGCTCCAGGGCGCTCACCACGTCCTCGACCAGCGCCCAGAGCGTGCCCGGACGGATCGTGATGCGGCCGGCGAACCCGTCGGTGAAGTTCGTGATCCCGTAGCCGATCGCCGGCAGGACGATCGCGCTCACCCCTTCCTCCCCCAGCCGCTCGGCGGCGCGCAGGGCCTGCGCGCGCGCGATGGTGACGTCGGTGTCCAGCGGCAGGTGGGGTCCATGGGGCTCGGTGCAGCCGATCGGAAGGAGCGCGATCGTGCGCGGACCGAGGGCCTCCTCGGCCTCGGGCCAGGTGCAGCGCGCCAGCTCGCGGGGGAGGTCGGGCATGGGGCCGTGAAAGACTATCAGGCCTTCGCGACTCTAGTAGGATCCCGCCGTGACCCGCCCCCTGCGCATCACCTGTATCGGCGGCGGACCCGCGGGGCTGTACTTCGCCATCCTGGCGAAGAAAGCGTTCCCCGACGCCGAGCTCGAGGTCCTGGAGCGCAACCGTCCCGACGACACCTTCGGCTGGGGCGTCGTCTTCTCCGACGAGACCCTCTCCAACTTCCAGCGCGCCGACCCCGAGAGCTACGCGGAGATCACCCGCCAGTTCGCCTACTGGGGCGACATCGAGACCCACTACGCCGGCACCTGCATCCGCAGCAGCGGCCACGGCTTCTGCGGCCTGTCGCGCAAGCGCCTGCTCGAGATCTTCCACGCCCGCTGCCGCTCGCTCGGGATCCGCCTCGAGTTCCAGCGCGAGATCGCCGACCCCGCCGACCTCGGCCCGCATGACCTCCTGGTCGCCGCCGACGGCATCAACAGTGCCGTCCGCAAGCGCTTCGAGGACCGCTTCCAGCCGCGTATCCGCTGGGGAAGCTGCCGCTTCTGCTGGCTCGGCACGACGCGCCCGCTCTCGGCCTTCACCTTCATCTTCCGCGAGAGCGAGCACGGCCTGTTCCAGGTGCACGCCTACCCCTTCGAGAAGGACCTCAGCACCTTCATCGTCGAGTGCAGCGAGGCGACCTGGCGGCGCGCGTCCCTCGACCGGGCCTCAGAAGAAGAGACCGTCGCCTACTGCGAGCGTCTCTTCGCCGACCACCTGGACGGTCACCGCCTGCTCACCAACCGCTCGCTCTGGCGCAGCTTCCCGACCGTCGAGAACGAGACCTGGCACCACGGGAACATCGTCCTGGTCGGCGACGCGGCCCACACGGCGCACTTCTCGATCGGCTCGGGCACGAAGCTCGCAATGGAGGACACGATCGCCCTGGCCGACGCCTTCCGCGAGCACGGTCCCGGCGACGTGCCGCGCGTGCTTGCCGCCTACGAGGCCTCGCGGCGGCTGGAGGTGCTCAAGACCCAGCGCGCGGCGCGCACCAGCCGCGAGTGGTTCGAGAGCAGCGCGCGTTGGATCGGCCAGCACCCGCTCCAGTTCACCTTCAACCTGCTGACGCGGTCCAAGCGCATCACCTACGACAACCTGCGCTTGCGCGACCCGGCACTGGTCGAGGCGGTCGACCGCTGGTTCGCCGAGCAGGCCGGCGTTCCTCTGCAGCCCGGCTCCAAGGCGCCTCCGCCGATGTTCACGCCCTTCCGCCTGCGCGGGCTCGAGCTCGCGAACCGCGTTGTGGTCTCGCCCATGTGCCAGTATACCGCCGTCGACGGACTCCCCGGGGACTGGCACCTGGTCCACCTCGGCAGCCGTGCCGTGGGAGGCGCGGGGCTGGTCTTCACCGAGATGACTGACGTCTCCGCCGAGGGCCGGATCACGTACGGCTGCACGGGGATGTACTCCGAGGAGCACGTCGCCGCTTGGAAGCGGATCGTCGACTTCGTGCACTCGAGCTCGCAGGCGCGGATCGGCATGCAGCTCGCCCATGCGGGCCGCAAGGGCTCGTGCAACCTGCCCTGGGAGGGCGACGACCCGCTGCGCGACGGCCGCGCTTGGCAGACGATCGCGCCTTCGCCGCTGCCCTTCGCCCCCGACTGGCCCATGCCGCGCCAGATGGAGCGCGCCGACATGGATGCGGTACGCGAAGCCTTCGTGGCCGCCGCGCTGCGCGCCGAGCGCGCGGGCTTCGACGTGATCGAGCTGCACATGGCGCACGGCTACCTGCTCTCGAGTTTCATCTCGCCGGTGTCGAACCTGCGCACGGACGCCTACGGAGGCAGCCTGGAGAGCCGAATGCGCTTCCCGCTCGAGGTGTTCGACGCCGTGCGCGCCGTCTGGCCCGAATCGAAGCCGCTCTCCGTGCGCATCTCGGCCACCGATTGGCTGGAGGAAGGCGGCCTGACCGGCGACGACTCGGTCGCGCTCGCGCGGCTCCTGAAGGCGCACGGCTGCGACCTGATCGACGTCTCGTCGGCCGGCAACACCCCGGAGTCGCGGCCGGAGTTCGGCCGCATGTACCAGGTGCCCTTCGCCGACCGGATCCGCCACGAGGCGCGGATGCCCGTGATGGCGGTCGGCGCGATCCTGGGCGCCGACCACGTCAACACGATCCTGGCCGCGGGTCGGGCCGACCTGTGCGCGCTGGCCCGGCCGCACTTGTTGAACCCGTACCTGACGATCGGCGCGTCGGTCGCCTACGGCTACGACGACCCGCGCTGGCCGAAGCAGTACCTGCCGGCGAAGCCTCGGCCAGGGTGGAACAAATGACTCCGCGATGGTTCACCACGTTGCGTTACACACCGCTTGCACGCCGTATGCAAGCGGTGTGTAACGCAAAGTGGTGAACCATCGCGGAGTCAGATGTTCCGCTTCAGCTCGCTGCGGGCGACCTTGCCGCGGTCGTTCCTCGGCAGGGCGTCGCGCCAGACGAACCAGCGCGGGTACTTGTAGGGCGCGAGCTTGCCCTTGACGTGGGCCTTCAGCTCCGCGGCCAGCCCGTCGGATCCGCGGAAGCCTGGCTTGGTGACCACGAAGGCCAGCGGCTTCGTGAGCCGCTCCTCGTCCTCGTGCCCGACCACGCACACCTCGGCCACCGCGGGATGGCTGAGGAGCGCGTTCTCGATCTCCAGCGGCGAGACGAAGATCCCCGAGACCTTGAGCAGATCGTCGGCGCGGCCTTCGTAGTAGTAGTAGCCCTCGCCGTCGCGCCGGAAGATGTCGGCCGAGGTGCACCACTCGCCCTGGAACGTCTCGTGCGACTTGCCGCGGTCGGCCCAGTAGCCGATCGCGGTCGAGCCGCCGCGCACGCGCAGCCGGCCGGGCTCGCCGTCGGGCACCGGAGCTCCATCCGGACCGACGATGACCGCCTCGTAGCCCGGCACGACCCGGCCCAGGCTCCCGGGCCGCACCTCGCCCATGCGGTTCGAGATGTAGATGTGGAACATCTCCGCCGAGCCGATCCCGTCGAGGATCTCGACGCCGGTGCGCTCCTTCCACTCGTGGTAGAGCCGCGGCGGCAGCGCCTCGCCGGCCGAGAGGCACACGCGCAGCGAGGAGAGGTCGGCCGTCTCCATGCGCGGCGAGCGCAGCATGTTGTTGATCATCGTCGGCACGCTGGTCAGGAACGTCGGCCGGAAGCGCTCGATCTGGTCGAACAGCTCGTCGGCCGTCGCGCGGCCCGGGAACAAAGCGGCGCTGGCGCCGACCCGGAACGGGAACATGAGATTCGTCCCCGTCGCGTATCCGAAGAACAGCTTGGGCACCGACAGGCACAGGTCGTCCTCGCGGTAGCCGGCTATCTGGAGAGCGTAGGTCTCGGTGGAGTAGGCGAAGTCGCCGTGGGTGTGCACGCAGGCCTTCGGCCGGCCGGTGGAGCCCGAGGTGAAGAGCCAGCCCGCCAGGTCATCGGGCCCGGTCGGCTCGACCTCGGCCCGCTGCGAGCCGGGGTCTTCCGCAGCCAGGGCCTGCTCGTAGGGCGCGAAGCCGCCGTGGTCGGGCCCGACGACCCAAGTCGTCTCGAGCAGACGGGCGCTGCGCGCGGCAGGCGCGATCTCGGCCAGGGCAGCGCTGTGCGTGACCAGCACGCGCGCCTTGCTGTAGGCCAGGTAGTACTCGAACTCCTCGCGCTTGAGCAGCGGGTTGACCATCGCGAAGACGGCGCCGGCGCGCAGGATGCCGAACCAGGCCTCGGCGAACTCGAAGCCGTCGGGCAGCGCGA
>DATKBQ010000310.1:0-4320 GCA_035546375.1 Planctomycetota bacterium
CTGCTCGGCGATCACGCGCTGGTAGTTGAAGGTCGGCCCCGAGAGCAGGATGCGCGCGAGGGCCATCTCGGAGAGCTTCCACGGCCCCCCGTCGCGCTTCTTCACCGTGAAGCGCACCTCGATGTTGTCGCCGACCTGGAACGTGCCGCCGCCGCCGGTGGCGCCGGACAGGCCGATGATCGCGACGATCACGCCCGGCGGCGCCTCGCCCTTGGCGAGCTTCGTCGGCGTCGGCGCGGGGGTTCCGGGGCTTCCGTCGGAGCCGTCGCTCCCGCAGCCGCTGAGGAGCAGCGCGCCGAGTAGCACCGCCGCGATCGCCCGACTTCCTGCCGCCATGCCCGCTCCTCCGCCTGCCGGCGGCCCCCGCTCGGCCGCGCCGGCCGAGTGTACTCGGCGCATCGCAACCGGGGGACTTCGCTCGCTGGTCCTCACAGGTGGCAGATGTTGCAGTCGTCGCCGTTGTCGACGTGCGGCAGCGGCACGGTGACGCCGTGGCACATCCGGCAGTTCATCGCCGGGTTGTGGTCCGGCGGCTTGGGAGCGGCGAGGGCGTGGCTCGGCGTGGCCACGTGGCAGGCGGAGCAGCCCTCCTCCTTCAGCGGGAAGTGGCAGGCGAGGCAGTGGAGGCTCTTCGTGCCGCCCCAGGCGCCGGTGTGCGAGGAGGGCAAGGTCTCGCGGTGGCAGCGCTCGCACGAGTCGCTGCGGTGGCACACCGCGCAGCCTTCGCGGTCGAGGGACGCGATCAGCCCGTGCCCGCGGCGGCGGAAGAAGGTCGTGTGGCTCTTCGGCGGCTCCTCCAAGTGGCAGGTGATGCACGAGGACTCCTGGTGGCAGAGCTGGCAGTCGTCGGCCGTCCGTTCGCTGGCGGCGCGCACCACCTGGCCGTGCATCTGGGCCCAGGCGTGGAAGTGGCTCTCGGGCTCGCGCTCGGCGCGGATCTCGCGGTGGCAGCTTTCGCAGGAGGTCGGCGCCCCGCGGCGCTCGTGGCAGTCCATGCAGGCCGCCATGCTGAGGGCGACCTCGCGCCCGATGCGCTCGCTCTTCTCGATCCCGACGTGGCAGGCGCCGCACTCGGCGTAGCCGGTGTGCGCGCGGTGCGAGAAGATCACCTCGTCGTCCAGGCGGCTGGCGTGCGCGGCGTCGAAGCGTCCTTCCCGGAAGAGCGACTCCACGCGGCGCTCCTCGGGCTTCTCCGCGTCGATGTCCTCGTGGCACACCAGGCACTGGTCGAGGGGCGGCATGCCCGGCTCCTCGGCCATGCGCGCGTCCTCGTGGCAGCTGAAGCAGTCCAGGCGTTGCTCGACGACGTGGACGCGGTGGCTGAAGGCGAGCTTTCGCCCGCGCGTCCCCTCGAGGAGGACGCAGCCCGCCAGCGCCGCCGCGGAGGCGACCAGCGCCGCCAGCGCCGTGTGCCGGCGCGACGCGAGGTGCTTGGCTAGAAGCGCCATGTGGTCCCCAGCCGCACGAGGTGCGTGTCCTCGAGGTCGTCGTCCTGGTGCTCGTAGGCGGCCTCGAAGCTCGTGCGCTCGCTGCGCCGCCAGCGCCCTCGTAGATAGGTCGTGCGCACGTCGTCGCGCTCGCGCCCGAGCAGCGCATCGTACTCGTAGAGGGCGTAGGAGCTCCCGAGCGAGAGATCGAGGCGCTCGCCGAAGCGCCGCGAGAGGTCCGCGCCCCAGGTGCGCACGTCGGTCGGATCGCTCTCCCAGGCCTCGAGCGTCAGCGCGAGCTCCAGATCGGCCGGCAGCGCCTTGGGCAAAGTGCCGGTGACGAAGTAGCGCTCGAAGTCGTGGTTGAAAACGCCGACGTCGTCCTCGTCGGAAACCCGCCGCAGGTCGGCGCCGAGCTGGAGGTCGAGGCTCTCGCCGAAACCCTTCGAGGCGAGCAGGCGCGTCTGGTCGTAGGGAAAGAGCTCTTGCAGCGTCTCGCTGAAGGGATCCAGCTCGAGCACCAAGGCATCCTGCGTCTCGAGCAGCCGGTAGTGCGAGAGCTGCACGAGGAGCGCGCGATCGACGTCGAACCAACTCGCCGAGGCGCGCACGTCGCGGCTGGATCCCTCGACGTTGGTGTAGCGCGCCTCGACCCGCGCGCTGCGCCCGATCCCCTGCCACAGCCCGAGGCCGAAGAGGTCGTCCTCGTGCTCCGCCGTCCGCCGCTCGTCCTCCAGGTGCATCCAGTCGAGCCGCACGCGCGCGCCGTTCCACGGCCGGTTCTCGACGAACAGCCCGGCGATCGCGTCACCCTCGGGCGACGACTCGTAGAGGTGCACGGGCACGCCTCCGTAGGCGCCGAGCCGGATCCGCTCGCGGCGCCACTCCGGACTCTCCACGAGCACGCCGTCGAACCACGCCAGCTCCGGCGTCCCCCAGATCATCTGCCTCCCCAAGCGCAGCGCGCTCAGCTTCGAGCTCTTGACGTCGGCGTAGGCCTCGAAGAGCCGAGCGTGCAGGCTCGAATCGTAGGTATCGGCGAGACTGAAGAGCGGCGAGGACGCGCTCTCGTGCCCGTCGAGGTCGGCGAGCACGCTGGCCATCAGGCGGCCGGAGACGCGGTCCTTCGCGGGGTCGCCGATCTCGAGCCAGAGCACCTCGTCGAGGTCGTGGTCGTCGTCGCCGCCGCGCCAACGGCCGCGGTAGCGCGAGGCGAGGTAGCCGTCGATGCGCAGGCCCTCCTCGGCCTCCTCGGCTGCTCCCGAGCCGTTGCCGGCGCCGGTGGAGCCGGGCACGGGCGCCGTCGTCGTTTCGGCTGCTCCCGATCCATCCATCGGAGTCGGCGTGGCGCAGGCTGCGAACGGCGAGACCGCCGCGCAAAGGGCCATCGACGCCAGCGCACCCCGCAGCCCCTTTGGCTCAGGTTTCAGACTTCCTGCCCGTGCGCATCCGGGAGCCGGGTGGGCCACGGTTTCGGATCGTAGCGAGGAATCCCCGGTCGCGCCGCCGCCGCGAGAGCGATCACTTCTCGCCCGGTTCCAACCGCTCGTCCATGAACTGGACGGGTTTCTCGAGCCGCGGGTCGTGGTGCAGGCCGATCAGCCGCACGGCCGCGCCCGTGCCTTGGATCTCGATGCGCACCCGATCCTCCACGGGCAGGTACGAGCGCGTGTCGATCGTGAGCGCGCCCTGACCCACGGTCTTGCCTCCCGCGTCGAGCAGCTCGGCCTTGAACTCGATCGAGCGCCCGATCAGGCCCGGCACGCGGTGTCCGGCGCGGTTCGCGATGAGGACGACGCTCTTGGCTCCCTCGACCGAGAGCGACGGCTCGAAGGCCCGGCGCAGGAAGGCGGGGTCGCGCGGGGTCTGCAGCGCGTGGCTGCGGCCTGGCCGCACCTGCACCTCGCCCGTGCTCGCCCCGTCCGCCGGTGGCGCGCCCTCGCTGGCCCAGCGGCGCTCGACGGCGGCCATGTGGCAGCCGACGCAGCTCTTGCCCTGCGCCTCGAGATCCGCGGCGACGAAGTCCTTCGCGATCCCGATCACGGGCCCGATGTTCACGTTGTGGCACGAGATGCACAGCCGGTTCGTTCCTGCGCCGATCATCGTCTCCGAGCGCTGAGAGCGATGCGCGCTGGTCGGCGCGCCCCACGGCCCGAGCTGCTCGCCGGTCGGCCCCAGGTGGCAGGCGTCGCACGACACGCCGAAGTGGCGGTCCTCCTCGCGCGGATCCGGGCGCTCGCCCAGCCCCTGGGCGTGCAACGGCTTGGGGATGTGGCACCCCCAGCAGCTCTCCGGGCGCCGGCGGTCCGCGACCTCCTCCTGGTAGATCGGGTCGACCCACGACAGCCCGTGCGCCGTCGCCGCCCACTCCTCGACCGTCTCGGCGTGGCAGCGCGTGCAGGCGAGCTCCTCGAGCCGGTCCAGCTTCGCGACGCGCCCGTCGGGAACCGGCTCCGGATCCTTCAGCTCCCAGCTCTTCCACGCGTCGCGCGCGGGATCCTGAGCCAGGGCGAGCGTGACCAGCCCGAGCGCGAGCGCGATCCCTACGGCGCAGCACGCGGCCCTGCGCAGTCGTCCGTGCATCGAAGACCCTCCTGCCGAGCGAGCGCGCGAGAGCCTAGCACGCTCCGCGCAGTGCGGGGAGGCGCGATTTCAATCGGGCTGCAGGCCGTAAAACCCGCGCAAGCGCGCGAGGTAGGTCTCGTGCGGCTCCAGGCCCATCGCAGCGCGGCGCTCGTCCAGCCGCTCGGGGTCCTCGATCGGCGTCGAGGGCTCGAGCACGGTGCGCTCGCCGGCGCGGCGCAGCCTGTACTGCGTGCCGTAGCGCTGCGGCAGGCCGCGCGCGACCTGCACCCGGTCGGCGAGCCGCGCCACTTGCTGCAAGTCGACACCG
>DATKBQ010000311.1:0-5472 GCA_035546375.1 Planctomycetota bacterium
CGCTGGATCTGCGGTTCGAGCCTGCCCCGGGTCGGATGACCGACCTCGGATCGATCCCGCTCGGTCCCGAGGTCTGGATCCGCGGCCGGGTGCTCGACGGCGACGGCCAACCCGCAGACGTGTCGCTCCTCTGCAAGCGGATCGACCCCGCCGACACGTTCGCGCCGCCGGAAAGCAACCGCCGGTGGAAGTGCTCCGGCGGCGCCTTCGAGATCCGCGGCCTGGCGCACGCGCAGTACCTCCTGCAGACGTCGATCAGCGACGGCCACGACCCGGTCCGGCCCGAGCTGGATCGCTGGATGTCGCGCTCGGTGGTCGTGAGCACGCTCGGAGGGCCCGTGGAAGACTTGGTATTGCGCCTCGAGCCGGCCTGCTTGCTCGTGTTCCTGGTGGACGACTCCGCCTGCACGGATTGGCGCTTCCGCGTGGTCGAGCCGTCGGGGTTCGTCCGCCGGCACGGGCGGTTCTACGAGCTCGGCCCGCGGCGCCTGAAGCTCCCGCCCGGATCCTTCACGCTCGAGCTCTACGACCTCAGCGGCGCCAAGGTCCGCGAGCAGGCGATCGAGACCTCAGGCCAGCCGCTGCACGTGAGGGTCGCGCTCGACTGAGCGCGCGGCCGGCCCGCTCCGGGTCCGGGCTCCCGAGCCTACGCACAACTGCGGGAGTGCCGAGCCTCGGGCGGAGCCGATGAAGAGCGGGCCGAGCGGCCGCGACGCGCGCCGCGTGGCAGTCCAGGAAACCTCGCAGGAATGCACCCGATGATCATGCCCGCTCTCGCCTCTAGGACTCGCAGCACCGCTGCGCGCGACCGCTCGAATTCCACGGCCTCCGCCGAACCCACGAGCGGATGGACAAGGACCCCTGCACCGATCGCCGTGGTGCTCCACGACGCGAAAGGCGGGCCCCACGCGTCCGGCCTGCTCCGCGACCTCTCGACCTTCGGCCTGGCGGTCTTGATGCCGCCCTCGGCCTCGATCGCGCCCGGCGCCGAGGTGGTGTGCCTCTTCCTGCTGCCCGAATCGGAGCGGCCGCTCGCGCTGTGGGCGAGCGTCGTCGAAGCCATCAGCGCAGGGCCGTTGATGCGCTACGGGCTGGAGTTCAACTTCGCGTTCTCGCCGAACGCCGAGGGCCAGCGCGGGCTCATCCAGCGCTACCTGCTGACCCGGGAGCCGGAGCGCGGCGCCGGAATCCTCGAGGACGCACTCCGGGACTGAGCGGCTCGCGCGCACGCCGCCGCGGGAAGCGGACCGCGCGGTGCGCAGCGACGTGCCACCCGAAGCCGATCAGGAGCTGAGCAGCCCCTCGCGGATCGCCAGGCGGGCCAGCTCGGCCGTGGAGTGGCAGTCGAGCTTGCGCTGCAAGTTCTCGCGGTGCTTCTTGGCCGTGCCCAGGCTCATCTCGAGCTGGCGCGCGATCTCCTTGTTGCTCTTGCCCAGGGCCAGGAGCTGGAAGACCTCGCGCTCGCGGGCAGTCAGGGAATCGAGCCGGCCTCCGCCGCCCTGGATCGGCGCGCCGTCCAGGCCGCGCGCGATCAGGCCGCCGGCGACCTTGGGCGAGAGGAAGGGCTTGCCGCTGTGCACCGCGCCGACGGCCAGCAGGAGCTCGACCGGGTCGGAGTCCTTCGAGAGGTAGCCGTCGGCCCCCGAGCGCAGCGCCTGCTCCACGAAGGACTCGCCCTCGAGGTTCGAGACCATCAGGATGCGCACCTTGGGCCAGCTCTTGCGCAGGTGCGCGATCGCGTCGAGGCCCGAGAGGCCGGGCATGGTGATGTCGAGCAGGACCACGTCGGGCTTCAGCTCGGCCACGCGCTCGATCGCCGTGCGCGCGTCGCCGCAGTCGCCGACCACCTCCACGTCCGGGCTCTGCTTGAGCAGGCTGCGGAAGGCGGCGCGGATCATGGTCTGATCGTCGACCAGGAAGACCTTGATCGGCGTGCCTGTAGTCATCTCGGGATTCATCGGGCTTTCGGTAAGCGGATCTCGAACAGGGCCCCGCCGAGCGGACCCTTGTCCGCGCGGATCTTGCCGCCGTGCTCCTCGACCACCTTCTTGCAGAAGGCGAGGCCCAGGCCGGTGCCCCTGCGCTTGCTCGTGACGAAGGGCTTGAACAGGTTCGCGCGCACGTCCTCGGGGATGCCGGGGCCGTCGTCGTGCACGCGGATCGCGACCTCGCTCTCGGCCTGCACCGCGGCCAGGCGCACCTTGCAGGCCCGGCCGGCCGAGGCCTCGAGGGCGTTGCGCAGGAGGTTGGAGAGCACCTCCTCGAGGAGCTGGCGGTCGGCCTCGAGCTCGCACGGGTCCTCGGACTCGACGGCGACGTCCGCGCCCGCCTTGACGATGTCCGAGCGCATGTGCCCGACCACCTGCGCGAGCAGCGCGCAGGCCTCCATGCGGGTCGGACGCAGCTCGATCGGGCGGCTGAAGGAGAGCGTGCGCCGCATCAGGTGCTCGAGGCGCTGCATGCGCCCCACCAGGTCCTCGAGCACCGCCTTGTGGTCCTCGCCGAGCTGCCCCGCGACCGCGCGCAGGGCGACGTTCACGGCGGTGATCGGGTTCTTGATCTCGTGCGCCAGGACCGCCGCCGACTCGCCGATCGTCGCCAGCGCGCGCAGCATCGAGGTCTCGGCGCGCTGGGCGCGCTTCAGCTCGGTGATGTCGCGGCCCTCCGGGATCAAGAGCACCACGCGGCCTTCCTCGTCGCGCACCGGCGAGAGCGAGAAGTCGACCATCAGCAAGCGGTCGCCGGCGCCGCGGTGCTCGGTCTCGAAGCGCACGAACTCGCCGGCGGCCGCGGCGCGGATCGCGTGCTTCAAGCGCTCGCGCACCTCGGGCGAGACCTCCCACCAGCGCGTCTCCCAGAAGGGCTTGCCGACCACGGCCGAGCGCTCGACGCCCGCGGCCTCGAGCGAGGCCTGGTTCGCCTCGAGCACCGTGCCCTGGGGGTCCAGGAGGCCCACGTACTGGAAGGTGTGGTCGAAGATGCCCTGCAGCCGGCGCTGGCTCTCGCCCAGCGCCTCGTGCGCGCGCTTGCGCTCGGTGACGTCGCGGAAGCTGCCGGTGAACAGGGGCTCGGCGCGCCCGGGCACGTCCACCCGGCTGACGGAGAGCTCGCAGTCGATGAGCTCGCCGTCCTTTCGCGCCACCTGGAACTCGCGCGTGTAGCCCAGGATGTGGGTCAGGCCCGTGCGCCGGTAGTTCGCCAGGTACTGGTCGTGCTGCGAGTGGTGCGGCTCCGGCATCAGGAGCTTGACGTTCCGGCCGAGCAGCTCCTCGGGCTCGTAGCCGAAGACCGTCCGGCAGGAGTCGCTCGCGGCCTGGATCGTGCCGTGAGCGTCGATGGTCAGCGTCGGATCGAGGGTCGAGGCCAAGACCGCGCGCTGGACCGCCTCGCTCTCGCGCAGCGCGCGCTCGTAGCGCTTGGCCTCGGTCACCTCGCGCGCCCACAGGGCCAGCGCGGTGACGTCGCCGCCGGTGAGCTGGGGCTTCATGGTCCACAGGATCTCGCGCTCGAGGCCGGCCTCGTCGCGGTGAACGCTCTCGAAGGCGAGGTCGCGTCCGGGGCCCGACAGCGCGCCGCCGAGCAGGGCTTCGCCCGTCCCGTCCCGCGGCTGGACCCGCTCGAACAGCGATCGCCCGACGCAGCGCTCGGGCGGCAGGCCGAAGAGGCGCTCGACCGCGGGGTTGGCGTAGAGGACGATCCCGGCGCGGTCGATCAGGAGCCGCAGCTCGTCGGTGCCGTCGACGAAGGCGCGGAAGCGCTGCTCGCGCGAGCGCAGCTCCTCGTGACGGGCCAAGAGCTCGCGGTAGGGATCGTTTCCGTCCCCGTCGGCGCCGGATGCGGTCCCGGGGCTGGCGGCGGCCGGGGTGGAGCGCGCGCGCCGGCCCTTGGGCCCGTGGGCCGGCGCGCGGGCGAGCTGGCGCTCCAGCTCCTCCACGCGCCGGCGCAGGGCCTCGAGGTCGTCCTCCGGACGTGTCGACTGCAATTCTTCCTTCACGGTCGGCGGGCGCGACCCGGTCGCACGGCTTTCCTACCGCTCGCGCGCCGGCGGGCAACGTCGCCCCCGCGCGGCAACACCGTCGCCCATGCCGAAGATAGCAAAGCCCGCTCCCGCAGCGGGGACGGAGACCCGCCACGGCGCTCGGCGCAGGCTAGCCGGCCCTGGCGTGGAGGATTGCCGGGCCCGAGTGCGCGGGCGACTGCGAACGAGTCGGTAGGTGCCGGCGCACCTTCTCGCGGATGCCGGAGGACGGGAGCACCCTCGAGCGGGTTCCTTCCCGGGCAGCCAAGTCCCGGCGGCAGGCCTCGCAGCCGAGCTCCTGGAGGTGCAACCGGACCGCCTGCGCCTCGCCTTCCGGAAGACGATCGTCCGCGAGGGCTTGGAGCGCGGCCGGCCCGGGGCAGCTCACCCGCGCCTCGCGCCAAGCCCGCGCGACGTCGAAGCCGATCGCGTGCGGATCCTCGGCGCTGGCGCTGCGCAGGGTCTCCGCCAACTGCTCCCAGGCCGGATCCGCCGCCACCATCTCGCGCAGGCGCCGCAGCACGCGGAACTTGATCCCGGCCACGGTCTTCTCGTCGCTCAGGCCGAGCCGGCGCCAAGTGTCCTTGTTCCTCCAGCCGGCGCCGAAGAGAGCCTCGATGACCATGAGGCGCCGCCATTCGCCCTGCTCGCGCGCTTCGCGCACCCACTCCGCCAGGAGCTGGACGAACAGCGCCCGAGCACGCCGGGCCAGCTCCTCCTCCGCCGCGAGCTCTTCCGGCGTTGCGGGATCGACGGGTTCCGCCGCCTCGATCGGCGCGTCCCCCCCTCCTGTACCACTGATGGCGCCGCCGCTGGTCCGGTGTCTCGCGCGCCGCAGGTGGTCGATCGTGCGGTTGTGGCAGATCCCGAAGAGGTACTGCTCGAAGCTGAAGGTCGGGTCGAAGCCGTGGATCCCGCGCAGGGCGCCGAGCATGGTTTCCTGGCGTACGTCCTCGCGCGCGTCCTCGTCGAAGACCCGCTGCGCGATGTAGGCGTAGAGCCGCGGCGCGTAGTGGCTCCACAAGCGCGCCCATTCCTGCTCGTCGAGCGCCTGGAGGCGCCGCACGTCCGGGGGGCCGCTCCCCCGGGCCCGCAAGGACGGGCCGGCGTGCGAGCGCCGCCGAGACTGGACAGGAGGGGCGGCCTTGGGCCGGGCCGGCGGACGGATGAGGGTCGTCGGAGACATGATTCGGATCCAGTTGATGGGGGTCGGCAGGCAGCCTACGCCGTACGTCCGCTGGAAACCGTGGGCCGAACGGCGTAGTCCGGGCCCAATCCGTGCGCAGGGGCAGCCGTGCGGCGCCCGTTCGGAGCCGTGGCGCCCGGCTTCCGGCCCGGCGGCTCAGCCGGAGTGCGGCACCGGCGGGATCACGCCTTGCGGCGGGCGGCGGCCGTCCAGGATGATCCTCCCCCCGCCCGGGCCGCGCCTCAGGGTCCCTTCGAGGCGAGACGCT
>DATKBQ010000312.1:0-9053 GCA_035546375.1 Planctomycetota bacterium
AGCGTACGGAATCGACCAGGCGCTCTTGCGGCTGCGCCGCGACGGCCGTCCGCTCGCGCCGGACGAGGTCTGGCTCGGGATCATGCCGGACGCGACGGCGCGCCTGGTCAACACGTATCGCCCGGCGCAGCGGCACTGGACCGGCGAGATCAGCTTCAAGCCGCGCTTCGTGCTCGATGCGCGCGGAGGGATCGAGCTGGTTCCATCGCCCGTGAACTCGCCGCGCGAGATGGTCGAGCTGATCGAGGACCAGGAGCGGTTCGTGCGCGCGGTGGGGGAGAGCGACTACTGGGTTGCGCGCGCGCCGCTGGCGTACGCGCCGAGCGGGTCGAGTGTGTGGCATGCGAGCGCGCTGGGGCGGTTGTGGCTGACGGTGCACGAGCGCGGGGAGCGTGCGGCGCGGCCGTGGCTCGTAGACCGCTCGAGCGAGGTGTTTCGGCTGGCGTCGGCGATCGCGGTGGAGGTGGCTCGGGAGGCGGAGGGGATGGGTGCGCGGTTTCGCGTGATCGTGCTGCCGAATCGACGGGAGGTGCGGGAGCTGGCGAGCCAGCGCCACGCGTTCTGGGGCGAGCTGTGCGGCGAGCTGAGGGCGCACGGGATCACGGTGTGGGATCTTGGGGAGGGGCTGGTGGCGGCGGGAGCGGCGGATGACGATTCGTTCTGGGCGCCGGGGGGGCATTATTCGGCGCGGGGGAATCGGGTGGTGGCGGGATTGGTGCTCGGGCGGATGTGACGGGCTCGGGGGCGGTGGAGGATCGCCAGCCGAGCCTGGCCGCGCGCGCGTTCAGGCTTGGTAGAGCGCGAACACCGCGCCGTGGGGATCGCGCAGCACGCAGAGTTTGCTGCGCGGACCGTCGACGATGTCCGCGCCGAGCGAGCACGCCCGCTCGACGCTTGCTGCAAGGTCAGGGACCACGAAGTACACCATCCAGACGGCGGGCAGCTTTGCGTTCGCGTCGCGGCGGTGGCACACGCCGGCGCGCGGCGTGCCGGCGGCGTCGCTCATGTTGAAGTCGGCGTAGTCGCCCATGTCGACTGGCTCAGCTCTCCATCCCACGACGTTGGCGTAGAAGTCGCGCGCCGCCGGCGCGTGGTCGACCGTGAGGTCCACCCAGCCGACCGAGCCGGGCAACGGTTTCGCTTGGTCCATCGAGCTCACCTCTACAGCGTCGGTGCTCCCGCCGCAGCGATGTCCGCGCTCCTCAGGGCGGCATGCCCAGGCCTTCGACCCGGTCGACGCGGCGTGCCCAGGAGTCGCAGATTGCACTGAAGTCGCGGGAGCTCAGCGGCTCGCCGGCCGCCAGGGAGAGGTACTTCCAGCCGACCCACGACCTGGGCTCGGCGGCGGGATCGAGCGGCTCGCAGGCGAACACGATGCGGTAGATGCCCTCGGGGCTCGACCGGGACGCTCGCACCATCTGGCGGGACTGCTCGGCGCCGGGCTCGACTTGGGCCTCCCAGACGACTTCGCCATTGATCTCGATGCGTGCCCGCACGCCGGAGAGGACTCCCGTGCGCGAGCGCAGCCCCGGGACGAAGGCCAGGGTCGGCGGACATGGGCACTCGACGGTGTACGAGAGGCGCGAAGGCGCCGGCGCGTAGAGACCCTCGGGAGGGAAGGCGTAATCGGTGCCCGGGTTGGCGACCTCGCCGATCAGCTCGTTGCGGATGGGGAGCTGCCGGAAGTACATGACGACGTGGCACAAGCCGTTCTGGACGATCTCGCTCTGAGGCGCGGCGTAGAGCGCGTACATGTCGGCGTCGGCGGCGTACTGGAATGTGGCTACCAGCGGGCTCGGCGGCTCCAGGTCGGAGAAGCTCCGCGGAGGAACTTGGCCGCGCTCGAAGGGTCCGAGCAGCGCGTACTGGGCGCGGGCGAGCGCCGTCGGGTCGGGTTTCGAGTTCAAGAGCGATCCGTCGTAGACAGGGCCCTTGTACTCGAAGCACGGGAGCCCGAAGTGGCTCCAGAAGAGCTCGCTGCCGCTGGTGTGCTTGCGCAGCCAGGCCCCAGCCGCCTGGCGTGCGAGGTCCGAGGCCGCGCGCTGCGGCACCCAGTCCGGCGGCCTGGATAGGCGCCGCGACATCCCGGGCCAAGTGAAGAGCAGGAACAAGGTCAGCACCGCGGCGACCGGCAGCGCCCGTGACGCCGTGCGCCGCAGCGCGCCCGCGTCGGCCAGCGCGCTGCTCGCACCGTGGAACAGCGCATGGGCGACCTCGGTAGACAAGAGGACCAGCAGGAAGACGGGCAGCACGCAGTACCAGGGGTAGGGCGCGCCCAGGTCGATCGCCGAGTAGGCGGCGAGGTGCGCCAACAGCCACACTTGGATCACGACGCGCGGGAAGCTCCCGCGCCACGGGAGCAGGAACGCCAGGGCGCCGGTCCACCAGAAGAACGGCGCGAAGAGGCGCAGGCTGTCGATCATCCAGTCGGGACGGAATCCGCCCGGGGTCGGGCTGCCCTGGACCTTGGCCAGCGCCGAGTTGGGCAGGATCGAGCCGAAACTCCAGAAGAGCACCGCGAAGACCGGCAAGGCGGCCGCCAGGGCGATCAGCGCGATGCGCAACGGGAAGCGTCGGAGAGAGATCAGGTGCACCAGCGCGAAGGCGATCGCCGCGAAGGCCCCGTCGAGCTTGTTGGCGACGAGCAGGCCGAGCACGATCCCCTGGTAGAGCACGTTGCGCGTGTGCATCGCGTGGAAGAGCGCGGCCGCGAAGAGGAGCGCGAGCGTCGGCTCGAGCGCGTCGAACATGTAGGCGAAGGCGTAGTCGCAGGTCCAGAAGGCGACGATCCCGAACAGCCCCGCGAAGAGCGAGCGGTAGCGCGCGAAGGCGTAGAAGACGAGCGCGGTCGCTCCCGTGTAGGCCGGGAGCGCGATGGCGCGGATCGCGGCTTCGGGGCCCAGCCCCAGCGCCATCGCGGCGGCGAGGAGCAGCGTGTAGAGCGGATTGCTCGCGCCGTTGACCGATTCGCCGTCGTTGTAATTGAACCCGCGGCCCTGGCTGATGCGCTCGGCGTAGCGCAGGGTGATCCCGCCGTCGTCGGTGAGGAAGGTCGAGGAATCCAGCCCCGCGGCGAGCACGAAGGCGAGGACGGCGACGGCGGCCGTGAGGGCGTACAGGAGCCTCTGCGAGGGGGTCTTCATCGCTCCGTCGAGCGTGGGATGATAACCGCGCGGCACGACCTCTCCCGAAGCGCCGCGCTGGCCGATCCGCGCTACGCCAGGAGATCGCTCAGGAACGCGATGCCTGGCGCGGCGAGGACCGGCTCGCCCACGCTTCGCGGGAGCACGAGCACGGGCTCGGAGCCGCGCGCCTTCTTGTCA
This sequence comes from Planctomycetota bacterium, assembly GCA_035546375.1. Lineage (GTDB taxonomy): Bacteria > Planctomycetota > UBA1135 > UBA1135 > DATKBQ01. The sequence continues at coordinate 3,324 of DATKBQ010000312.1, forward strand.
TGCGCGAGGGCCGCGAGCAGCGATCCGCGATCCAGGTGCGCGCGCGCGCCCTCGAGTTCCTGCGCCGAGCGCAGTTCGGCGAGCGACGAGGGCAGGCCGAGGCGGCGCAGCAGGCGGGCGGCGCGCTCGGGGAGCGCTTGGTCGTCGAGCTTCCCGAGCCGCCGGCTGGCCTCGAGCGCGAGCCCGAGCCCCGCCGCGACCGCCACGCCGTGCGCGACGCGCCCGTAGCCCGCGGCGTGCTCGATCGCGTGGGCGAAAGTGTGGCCGAGGTTCAGCGCGCGGCGCGGGCCGGCCTCGCGCTCGTCGGAGGCGACGATTCGCGCCTTCAAGCGCACGCAGGCGACCACGACGGCGGCGAGCGCATCCGCTTCGCGGTTCAGCACAGCCTCCGCGCGTTCCTCCAGGAGCTCCAGCAGACCCTCGGCACCGAGCAGCGCGCACTTCACCACCTCGCCGAGGCCGGAGCGCAGCTCGCCCTCGTCCAGCGTGGCGAGGGTCTGCGTGTCGGCGTACACCGCGCGCGGCTGGTGGAAGGTGCCGGCGAGGTTGCGCCCTGCCGGCAGGTCGACGGCGGTCTTCCCGCCGACCGCCGCATCGACCTGGGCGAGCAGGGTCGTCGGGGCGTGCACGACGTCGATCCCGCGCATGTACAGCGAGGCGGCTAGGCCGCCGAGGTCCGTCGCCACGCCGCCGCCGAGCGTCACCAGGAGCGAGCCGCGGTCCAGGCCCAGCTCGGCCATGCGCTGGAGCGCGCGCTCGAGCACCGCGAAGCTCTTGGAGCGCTCCCCCGGCTCGATCTCGATGCGCGGCGCGTCCTCCAGGCCGCTCAGCCGCGCACCGTGCAGCGCCGAGGCGCGCGCATCCGCGAGCACGGCGCAGCTCGAGTGTCCGCTCGCCTCGCGGGCCACCTCCGCGAGCACGCCGGGGCCGACGTGCACCGAGTAGGGGCTCGAGAGCTCGACCTGGATCGTGGCGCGGCTCACGGGTCGCTCGCTCGGTCTGCGGCGCGGCCGTCAGTGCGCGGCCCGCGCGCGTCGCTCGCGGCGGCGGCGCAGGAGCTCGTCCTGGAGCTCCGCCGAGCGCCGGCGGTCGCGAACCAAGAGGAAGGCGATCAAGGCCGCGAAGGCGACGAAGCTCACGCCGATCGCGATCAGGATCGTCAACCAGGCGCTCTTGTCGGCGGGCGGCAGGACCTGGATCGAGCTGAGGATGAACAGCGGCGCGACCCGCGCGTTCCCCTCCGCGTCGACGTAGGACTGCTTCTTGAGGAAGAAGCCGCGCGCCGTCACCTCGTTCTTCAAGCGCACGCTGCGCCAGTCGAACGGCGCGAAGAAGCGGATGACGGGATGGCGCGCCTTCAGCCACTCCCAGCTCCCGAGCCAACCCTCGGTGATCCGCTCGAGCCGCAGCGGATTCTCGCCCGCCGCGCGGACCGTGATCCCCTGGACCACCACCGGGGGGATGCGGATCGGCTGGCCGCGCCAAGGGTCGCCGTCGAGCGCGAGCTTCTCCATCAGCGCCATGTCGAGCAGCGGCGCCTGGCTCCAGTCGATCGTGCGCTCGTCGACGTGCAGGGCGTGCGAGAGCAGGAGCCAGCGCTCCTCCCACGGCAGGCCCGCGAGGCCCCCGAGGGGGTCGTCGTCCCTCAGCCCGGCGAGCTCGTCCCTCGGCAGCTCCAGCACCGGCTCCAGCTCGGCGTAGGAGGTCACCGCGCGCGGGGCGACCAGCAGCGGGGCGTCGACCCAGCCCTGGTCGCCTTCGCTGCTGTAGTTCTCGAGGAACAGCCCGTCGAGGCGCACGAAGTCGCCGACGTAGCCCTCGCCCGCGGGCAGCTCGAGCGCGGCGAAGTGGCTCTGCCGGCCGTTCTCCAGGCGCAGCCGCCCGCGGACGTGCCCGGGCAGCGAGCCCGCGGCCGGATAGGTGCGCAGCTCCTCGATCCAGCCGCGGGCGCGGTAGAGCTGGCCGCGGTGCGCCGCGGGATCGGCCTCGAGCACGGCGAGGGCCTGCGCGTCGAGCGGCTTGCCGCCCATCGGCTCGAAGTGCGCGTCCTGGATGAGCGCCGCGGAGCGGAACGCCTCCGCCAGCGCCGCCGTGTCGATCAGGACACGCTGCTCCCGCGTCGCGTCGCGAGCCAGCTCGCGTAGCCGCTCGACGTCGACCCTGGGCGTCGCGACGCGCGTGGAGATCGGCTCCTCGGCCTGGGGCACCGGCTCCGAGGGCCCCACCGCCGTCTTCCCCTTGAAGAGCGCGGTGACGAACACCACGACGGCCATGACGAAGAGCGAGATCAGGCCGACCATGCGCCGCCGCTCGGCGCGCGTGAACATCCCGCGATCGGCGGGATCGCGCGGGCCGCTGGGCAGCGGCCTCATCGGACGTCCTCCGCGATCCCCGACTGGGTCCCCGACTGGGTCACAGGCAGGGGCATCGGCCGGGGCGCTCGGCGGCGCTGGGCGGCGGCGCCGGAGGCCGCGACCAGCGCGCGGAAGAGCCGGTGCTCGGGCCCGCCCTCGGGGGCCACCTCGGGGTGCCACTGCACGCCGATCGCGAAGGGAGCGCGCTCGCTCTCGATCGCCTCGATCAGCCCCTGGTCGTCCACAGCGCTCACCTTCCAGCCCGCTCCCACCCGCGCCACCGCCTGGTGGTGCCGCGAGGTGACCTCGAGCGACTCTACGCCCAGCGCGCGGCCGAGTTTCGACGCGGGCTCGACGAGCACCGGGTGGCGGGCCCCGCCGCGGTGCTCGCGCGCCTCGGGACGGTCCTCGGGCAGGTGTTGCAGGAGGCGCCCGCCCTCGGCCAGGGCCAGGAGCTGCATGCCGTAGCAGATGCCGAGCACGGGCACCGCCGAGGCCAGCGCGGCGCGCGCCAGGGCGAAGTCGAACTCCTGCTTGGACGGGGGAACGGGCTTGGCCTGCGGGTGGGTCGGTCCCAGGCCGAGCCGCGCGGTGTCGAAGTCGTCGCCGCCGCCGAGCAGGAGGCCGTCGACGCGCTCCAGGAGCCGGGCGACGTCCGCCGGCCCGCCGACCGGCGGAATCGCCACCGGGATCCCGCCCGCGTTCAGGATGGCCTCGCCGTAGCGGGTTGGCAGGCGCAGCGCCGGGTTGGAGGGATCCGAGGTGAGCTCGCCGTTGATTGCGATCAGCGGGCGCGGAGAAGGGGTCACGGGGCGGATTCTAGCCCCGGCTGACGCCACTCCCACCCTCCGGCAGCGGTCGCTGCCCCGGCGCGGCGCGCTTCAGCGGCCGGCATCACCCGGGCCGGGGCGCGCGCGCGTCAGGAGCGCCGTTCCGATCAGGCGGTAGAGCAGTCGCGCGCCGACGATCGCGTCGTAAGAGTCCTCGTCCGGACCTGCCGAGCCGGGATTGACCTCGTTCAGGTCGAGCCCGACCACGCGCTTCTTGCTGCGCGCCAGCTCATCGAGCCAGAGCATCGCCTCGTTCCAGCCCAGCCCGCCGGGCACCGGCGTGCCCGTGCCCGGACACAGCGCCGGGTCGAGGCCGTCGACGTCGAAGGAGACGTAAACCGTGTCCGGGAGCGCGGAGAGCGCCTGGCGCGCGAGCTTGCGCAGGTTGCGTCCCTCGAGCCGCGCCGAGCTCCAATCCCGGTCGAAGACGGCGCAGATCCTGCCCTCGGAGGAGCGGATGCGCTCGTGCTCCTCTTCAGAGAGATCGCGCAGGCCCACTTGGAGGAGGAGCGCGACCGGCAGCCGGCGCATGACGTTGTCGAGGATCGAGGCGTGCGACCACTCGAACCCCTCGTAGGCTCGTCGCAGGTCGGCGTGGGCGTCGAAGTGCAGGAGGCCGAGGCCTGGGAAGCGCTCCGCGCAGGCGGCGATCGCGCCGTAGGGCGCGGAATGGTCGCCGCCGACGACCGCCGGCAGCTTGCCTTGGTCGAGCACGGCCTCGGCGCGCGAGCGGACGAGTGCGTTCAGTCGTTCGCCGATCGAGTTCACGCTCTCGAGGGCGCGCGCGAGCCGCAGGTCGGCGGACACGTCGCCGCCGGCGGCGATCACGAGGTCGGCGAGCGGCGAGGCCTCGGCGTTGAGGGCTGCGATGTCGGTGCCTGCGTCGACCATGCAGATCCCGACCTCGTACGGGCGGCCGGTGGCGAGGTCGTAGAGGTCGACTTGACGGCTCGCGCGCAGGATCGCCTCGGGGGCGCGCCAGGCGCCCTTGCGATAGGAGGCGGTGGCGTCGAAGGGGACGCCGAGGACGTGCACGGCGGAGTCCCCGGGGCTGGAGCTGAGCCCGAAGATCCCGCTGCCGGGTGCGGCGGCGGCGCCGGGGTCGAAGGGGGGCGGCATCGGGATCAGGTTAGGAAGTCGGGGTGTGCTCGGCCTGGCGTGCTTCGTGCGGCGGGTTGGTTGGGCGGTAGGCTGGCGGGGAATCGCGGGGGAAGCTGCGTCGGGGCGCAAGCCTACAGGGGCGCCCTTCGGGCGCTTCGGCGGCCGAGTACGGCCGCCGGACTCCGCGTCCGGTTCGGCCGCAGACGGCCGAACCTACCGCGGAGTTCAGGGGGAAGAGCTTCGCGCCCGAAGGTCAGGGCGGAGGGGAAGGGTTTGGCGCCCGAGCTATCGGCTGGGCCCGTGGTGCTCTGCCGTCGGGGCGGCCGTAGGGCCGGTTTTTTCATGCTCCGGTTGTGAACCTTCCCCTCCGGCGCGGCTTTATTACCCAAGAAGGACCGGCGCCGTTCCGTTCCTGGCCCCGGTCGACGATGGACGAACCCTCCGACGGAGCCCTGCTGGCAGCCCTCAGGCGCGGCGAGGGCTCGGCGCTGGCCGAGCTGGTCGAGCGCCACCAGGGCGCACTCCTGCGGCACGCGCGGGCGCTCCTGGGCGAAGGCGGGCCGTTCGAGGATGCGGTGCAGGAGGCCTTCCTGCGGCTCCTAGAGCGGCCCCCCGAGCTTCCCGAGGAGGTGCGCGGCGACCCCGGGCGCGAGCGCGCTCAGCTCCGCTCCTGGCTGCACAAGGTCGCGAGGAACTGCTGCATGGACACGATTCGAGCCGAGGCGCGGCGCAAGGGCCGCGAGCACGAGGTGGCGGCGCCCGAGAGCGTGCGCGGTCACCGGGCGGGTGGCGCGGCGCTGGCCGAGGAGCGCGATACGCGAGAAGCGGTCGAGCGCGGACTGTCGCGGTTGCCGCGCGAGCAGCGCGAGGTGCTCGTGCTGCGGTTGATCGGCGAGCGCTCCTACAAGGAGATCGCCGAGATCACGGGGAAGAAGGTCGGAACGGTCGGGTGGCTGGTCAGCGTGGGGCTCAAGAGTCTGGGTGAGCACCTCGCGCCGCTGCTCGAGATCTCCGCTCCCGCGCTGGCGCGGGAGCCTGGCTCGCGCGCCGGACGCGCGCAGTCCTGAAGCGGCGAGGAGGAACGAGATGAACGCGATGAACGAACCGAACGAGAACCTGTCCGAAGAGGCCCGGCTGCACGCGCTCTTGTGCGCGACGATCCTGGGCGAGGCGAGCGAGGCCGAGCGCGCGGAGGTCGAGCGCGCGCTCGAGGTCTCGAGCGAGCTGCGCGCCGAGCGGGCGCGCCTCGAGGCGACGATCGGCCTGGTGCAGGGAGCCCTGGTGGAGCCCGGCGCCGGCGGCGGAGCGCTCTCGCCAGAGGCCTCGGCGAAGCTCGCCGCCGCCGCGCAGCGCGGACCGCGTCCCCTGAGGTCTTGGTACGCCTCGGCAGGCTTCCGCCTCGCCGCGTCGTTCCTCCTGCTCGCCGGCGGCGCGTCGGCGGCGTG
>DATKBQ010000313.1:0-13272 GCA_035546375.1 Planctomycetota bacterium
GAGCCGGAGCACGACGTGCCCCGGAAGCGCCACCGCCGCGGCGGGGATCCGGGCTCGCCGCGCCACGAGCAGGTACAGCGCGCACAGGCTGAGCGGCAGGCCGCGCCGGCGCTCGATCACGCGGTGCAGGTGCACGTTCTCGGGATGGTGGTAGTCCTCGTCGTCGCCGGCGAAGCCCAGCTCGCGGCCGAGGTACTCGCAGAGGAGGAGCGAGCGCTCGGGCCCCGGCGGCAGCGACTCCGAGCGCTGCTGCACCTCGGCGCCCATCGCGTCCAGCGCGGCGAGGGCCTTGCGCAGGTCGGCGCCGGGGTCGGCGAAGCGCGCGAGCAAGAAGAAGCCTCGCTCGAGGTCGACCTCTCGGCGCAGGGCGTAGCCGATCAGCCTGCGCGAGGCGCGCTCGCGCTCCAGGCCGAGCAGGAGCGAGCGGGCACGCGAGCGCGCGCGCGGAGCGCCGTCGCGGGCCGCGCGCCGCAGCAGCGGTCGCGCCGCGCCTCCCAAGCGAGCGAGCTCCGAGCGCACGCCGTCCCACACGGCCGGCGACGGATCGCCCAAGAGCGCCGCGATGGCCGTGGTGCGGCGCTGCGGCCCCGTGAGCGGCGATCCGCCGCCGGTCTCGCGCGCTGTGACGTCGGGGCTGGGGTCCAAGTCTCGCTGCGGCTGGGCCGCGCAACCATCATGGGACCTGAGGCCCTCCAGCAAAGCCCCCTCCTGCAAAGGACCGCTCGCGGGCTTGGAGGCTCGCCCGGGCCTCGCTCGGGGCCTATGTTGTTCGCCCTCGCGGGCGGTCGACCCCGGCCGCCGGAGAAGACGGAGAGCATCGTGTCACCGAAATCGAGTCCCGCCGGACGGCCGGTGGTGGTCACCCACGCGCTGCGCACGCCGATCGGCAAGTTCCTGGGAGGGCTCGCCGACCTGTCGGCGGCGGACCTGGGGATGCAGGTCGTGCGCGCCTTGCTCGAACGCGCCGGGCTCGGGGGCAGCGCGGTCGACGAGCTGATCTTCGGGAACGCGCGCCAAGCGGGCGGCGGCCCGAACGTGGCGCGCCAGGTGAGCGTGCGCGCCGGGATACCGGTCGAGGCGCCGGCCTGGACGGTGAACATGGCGTGCGCCTCGAGCCTGAAGGCGATCGCGCTCGGCGCCGAGGCGGTCGCGAGCGGCCGCCGCGAGGTGGTGGTCGCGGGTGGCACCGAGAGCATGAGCCGGTTGCCGTTCCTCCTGCCGGACATGCGGCGCGGCTACCGGATCGGGCACGCGCCGGCGGTCGACGCGATGTACCGCGACGGGTTCCTGTGCCCGCTCTCCGAGATGGTCATGGGCGAGACGGCGGAGAAGCTGGCGCGCGAGGTGGGGATCGGGCGCGACGAGCAGGACCGCTTCGCGCTGGAGAGCCAGCGGCGCTATGCCGCGGCGCGCGAGGCGGGCCGCTTCGCTGACGAGATCGCGCCGGTGACGGTGAAGACGCGCAAGGGCGACGTGCGCGTGAGCGAGGACGAGCACCCGCGCCCCGACACGACGCTGGAGACGCTGGCCAAGCTCGCGCCGGTCTTCGATCCGAAGGAAGGCACGGTCACGGCGGGCAACTCGTCGGGGATCACCGACGGCGCGGCGGCGGTGCTCCTGATGAGCGCGGAGCGCGCGGAGGCGCTCGGGTTCGAGTCGCTGGCGCAGGTAGGGCCCTCGAGCGAGGTCGGCGTCGAGCCGTCGATCATGGGGATCGGGCCCGTGCCGGCGCTGCGCGCGCTCTCGGGGCGCACTGGGCGCGGCGCGGGGGACTACGATTTGATCGAGCTGAACGAGGCTTTCGCCGCGCAGGTCCTGGCCTGCGACCGTGAGCTGGCGCTGCCGCGCGAGCGGCTCAACGTGAACGGCGGCGCGATCGCGCTGGGCCACCCGATCGGCGCGACGGGCGCGCGGATCGTGGTGACGCTCCTGCACGAGCTGCGCCGGCGCGGCGGGAAGCGCGGGCTCGCGACCTTGTGCGTGTCGGGCGGCCTGGGGATGGCGACCGAGTTCGAGCGCGCGTGAGCGGCGCGTGCCCGCCGCTCATCTCAGGACGACGGTGACCGAGTTCGTGCGCCGTAGCTCGCCCGCGGGATAGAGCAGCTCCGCCTGGACGAGGAAGACCGTGCCGTGCTGGAGCGCTGGCGAGAGTCCGATCATCCAGTCGAGCGCTCCCGGGGACGGGATCGGGCCGGCGATCACGCGCCGCGGTCTGCTTGCGGGGGAAGCGGCGGCCACCTATCCTGCTTGCCCTCGTTCGAGGCCGGGCGGGCTACGCCGGCCTCGCTCGGAACGCTCCCCGCCCGCTCTCCCGGCCCCCGTTTCAGGCCCTCCTCCAGCCCCGGACACTCCCCAAGCGATGCAGATCAAGAAGGTAGGCGTCATCGGCTGCGGTCTGATGGGCCACGGGATCGCCCAGGTGGCGGCCGAGGGCGGGCACGACGTGGTCGTGGTCGAGGCCGACGCGCGGGCGCTCGAGGCCGGGCTCGCGCGGATCGACAAGAGCCTGAAGAAGCTGGCCCAGAAGCAGGTCGAGAAGGGGAAGCTCGACGCCGACCAGGCCGAGAAGGCCGCGGCGGCGACGCGCCAGCGGATCACCGGAAGCCTGGAGCGGCGCTCGGTCGCCGGTTGCGACCTCGTGGTCGAGGCGATCGTCGAGGACCTGGACGCCAAGAAGGCGCTCTTCCGCGAGCTGAGCTCGCTGACCCGGCGCGAGGCGATCCTCGCCTCGAACACCTCGTCGTTCCCGATCTCGGAGATGGGCCAGGCCTCCGGCCGGCCGCAGCAGATGGTCGGGCTGCACTTCTTCAACCCGGTGCAGCTCATGCGGCTGGTGGAGGTGGTGCGCACGCCCCAGACCAGCGACGAGACCTTCGCCGCCGCGCGCGCCTTCGGCGAGGCCTGCGGGAAGACGCCGATCGCCTGCAAGGACACGCCCGGTTTCGTGGTCAACCGCCTGCTGGTGCCGTTCATGGTGCAGGCCTTGCAGATGCTCGAGCGCGGTGACGCCAGCGCCGCGGACATCGACACGGGCATGAAGCTCGGCTGCGGTCACCCGATGGGGCCGATCGAGCTGACCGATTACGTCGGCCTCGACACCACCCTCGCCATCCTGAAGGGCTGGGTCGAGCGCTACCCCGACGAGCCGGCGTTCGCGGTGCCGGCGGTCCTCGAGGAGAAGGTCGGACAGGGAAAGCTCGGCCGCAAGAGCGGCGAGGGCTTCTACAAGTGGGAAGGGGACAAGCGCCTATGATCCTCGCCAAGCTGTGCCTCGCGCTGCCGCTCGCCGGCGGAGCGGATGTCAAGTGGACGGCGCCGGCCGTGTTCGTGCCGGGACACCCGTTCGAGGTCGCGGTCGAGCTCGCCGCGCCCGAGGGCGGCGCGACCATCGCGGGTTGGCTCCTGAAGCCGGCGGCCTTCATCGTCGACGGCGAGCCGCTCGGCCCGCGCGACGACAAGGGCGCGATCGAGCTGCCGAGCGGCTTCAAGGTCTCCGGCCGGATCGACCTCGCTCCGATGCTCGCCAAGCGCGGCGACTTCAAGCTGGACTACGGCACGTCGAGCGCGGGCGGCGCGTTCGAGGTCGCCTTCCGCGAGAGCGTGCCCGCGGGGACGAACTTCATGCAGATGGCGCCCGAGGAGCTGGCGAGCTACCAGGTGCTCCTGCGCACCAACCGCGGCGACGTCCTGTTGAAGATGTGGCCCGACGTCGCGCCCGGCCACGTGCGCAACTTCCTCGACCTCGCCTACATCAAGTTCTACGACGGCACGATCTTCCACCGCGTCGTCGCCGACTTCATGGTCCAGGGCGGCGACCCGACCGGCACCGGGACGGGCAACGGGCCGCGCACGCTCGAGGCCGAGTTCAGCGACCGGCGCCACGTGCGCGGCGTGCTCTCGATGGCGCGCCAGGGCACGCCGGGCACCCCGGGGCCCCAGGATCCGCTGCGCAACAGCGCCTCGTGCCAGTTCTTCATCGTCGTCCAGGCGGAATCGGCGCACCTCGACGGCGGCTACAGCGCCTTCGGCGAGGTGGTGCTCGGGATGGACGTGGTCGACGAGATCAGCACGACTTCGCTGAACCCCGGCAACAAGCCCAAGATTCCCCAGGTGATCGAGCGCGCGATCGTCGTGCGCGTCCCGGGCGCTGCCCCGGCAGGCGGCGCGGGTGAAGCCGGCGGCGAGCGCTCCGGAGGCCGCTGATGGCTTCCAAGCCGCCCATATCGACCGGCCGGCGCGACCTGGAGGGTCTGAGCGCCGTGCTCGAGACCAGCGCCGGGGCGATGAAGCTCGAGTTCTTCGCGGACAAGGCGCCGGGCCACGTCGAGAACTTCGTGAAGCTCGCCGAAAAGGGCTTCTACGACGGCACCGTGTTCCACCGCGTGATCCCGGGCTTCATGATCCAGGGCGGATGCCCGGAGGGCACCGGCCGCGGGGGCCCCGGCTACAAGATCAAGGCCGAGTTCAACGACGTCCACCACGCGCGCGGCGTGCTCAGCATGGCGCGCTCGACCGATCCGAACTCGGCCGGCAGCCAGTTCTTCATCTGCCACGGCGAGGCGCGCTTCCTCGACGGACAGTACACGGCCTTCGGGAAGCTGGTCGAGGGCGACAAGACGCTCGATGCGATCGCCAACGCGCCGCGCAAGCCGGGCGGCGAGGGCTCGGCTCCGGTGAAGCCGGTGCGCGTCGAGAAGGTGCGGATCGTGCGTCCGGCCGAAGCGGCGCCGGCGGAGTGAGCGCGGTGGAGTACGAGAACATCCTCGTCGAGCGCGACGGGACGATCGCGTTCGTCACGCTCAACCGGCCCCAGGTGCTCAACGCCCTGAACCACCAGACGCTGAGCGAGCTTGCGGCCGCCTTCGACGAGCTGCGCGACGACCGCGAGGTGCGCGGCGTGATCGTCACCGGCGCTGGCGAGAAGGCCTTCGTGGCCGGCGCGGACATCAACGAGCTGGCGAAGATGCAGGCGATGGAGGCCAAGGAGAAGGCCTTCTTCGGCCAGCAGGTGTTCGGACGCCTGGAGCGCATGGGCAAGCCCACGATCGCGATGATCAACGGCTTCGCCCTCGGCGGCGGTTGCGAGCTGGCGCTGGCCTGCACCCTGCGCACGGCGAGCACCACGGCCCGCCTCGGCCTGCCGGAGGTCAGCCTGGGGATCATCCCGGGCTACGGCGGCACCCAGCGGCTCTCGCGCCTCGCCGGCCCCGGGGTGGCGCGCGAGTGGGTGCTCACCGGCGAGATGTACTCGGCCGAGGAGGCCTGGCGGGTCGGGGTGGTCAACCGTGTGTTCCCGCCGGAAGAGCTGAGGGAGGGCACGCTCAAGCTCCTGCGCACGATCCTCTCGCGCAGCCCGGTCGCGGTGCGCTTGGCCCTCGAGACGATCCTGCGCGGCCAGAACGTGCCGCAGCAGGAGGGCGAGGTGATCGAGACCGACATGTTCGGCCTGGCCTCGACCACGCAGGACATGCGCGAGGGCATGGCCGCCTTCATCGAGAAACGCAAGCCGACCTTCGAAGGGCGGTAGGGCAGCCGATCCCGATCCGGCTTCCGGCTGCACGGGCGGCGATTCCGGTCTAAGGTAGAGGTGAGATGGACGAGCAGGTGGTGATCGTCGGCGGGGCGCGCACGCCCATGTGCGAGTACTCGGGCACGCCCGGGTTCGGCAAGCTCGAGCGCGTCAGCGCCATCGACCTGGGCGCCCACGCCGCGCGGGCCGCGCTGGCGCGCAGCCGGGTCGCGCCCGAGCAGGTCGACCACGTCGTCTTCGGCAACGCCCTGCAGACCTCGATCGACGCCCTGTACGGCGCCCGGCACGTCGGCCTCAAGGCCGGCGTCCCGCAGGCGACGCCGGGCCTGACCGTCAACCGGCTGTGCGGCTCCGGCATCCAGTCCCTGGTCGAGGGCGCGCACCTGATCCTCTTGGGCGAGGCGCGCACGGTGCTCGCCGGCGGCATGGAGAACATGAGCCAGGCGCCGTACGTGCTCTACGGTGCTCGGCAGGGCTTCCCGTTCGGCCAGGCGCCGGTGATGCAGGACTCGCTCTTCGGCGCGCTGATGGATCCCGTGGCCGGCCTGTACATGGCGCAGACCGCGGAGCGGCTTGCGCAGCGCCTGGGCATCTCGCGCGAGGAGCAGGACGCGTACGCCCTGCGCAGCCACCAGCTCGGCGCCGCCGCCGTGCGCGAGGGGCGCTTCGCCGACGAGATCGAGCCGGTGCCGGTCAAGGGCAAGAAGGGCGAGGAGCTGGTCGCGCTCGACGACCACATCCGGCCGGACACGACCCTCGAGGCCCTCGCGCGGCTGCGGCCGGCCTTCGGCAAGGACGGCACGGTGACCGCGGGGAACGCGAGCGGCATCGTCGACGGCGCGGCGGCGCTGGTCTTGACCAGCGCCAAGCGCGCGCGCGAGGCCAAGCTCGACGTCTGGGCGCGGATCGTCGACTGGGGCATCGCCGGCGTCGACCCCCAGGAGATGGGCATCGGGCCCGTGCCGGCGATCCGGCGCTGCCTCGAGCGCGCGCGGGTCGAGCTCGATGACGTCGACCTGGTGGAGATCAACGAGGCCTTCTCGGCGCAGTACCTGGCCTGCGAGCGCGAGCTCGGGCTCGACCGAGACCGCTGCAACGTCAACGGCGGCGCGATCTCGCTCGGCCACCCGCTCGGCGCGACCGGCTCGCGCCTGGTCCTGACCCTGATGTACGAGATGCGCCGCAGCGGACGGCGCTACGGGATCGCCTCGGCCTGCATCGGCGGCGGCCAAGGCATCGCGATCCTGATCGAGAACCCCGGGGTGTAGGCCTTGAACGGGCTGATCCGCACGCGCGATGGCGGCCGCCGGGTCGTCGCCCTGACCCCCGGCAAGCGCGTCCTGTTCCTGTTCCGCGACCCGGAGCGGATCCGCCGCCAGCTCTCGGGCGAGCTCGATGTCAGGATGGCCGACGTCGACCCGCGCGAGCTGCTCGACGACGTCAACACCGACGTGATGACGCCGGCCTGGGTGTGCTTCCGTCACCGGCCGGAGGACATCGCGCTCGATGCCTACGCGGGCCTGCTCGACGAGCGCGGCCAGCGCGTGTTCGGCACGCGCGCCTTGATGGACGGCGGCTTCGAGGTGATCGTCTCCGGCCAGCGCAAGGGCACGGGCTCCAGCCGCGAGACCGCGCCGCAGGCCGAGAAGTGGAGCGGGATCGGCCTGGCGGTGGCGGCATCCTTCGCGCCGATCCACGCGCGCAACAACATCAACCTCGGCCAGCTCATGGGCAGCTACGCCCAGCTCGAGCGGCTGCAGGCGGGCGAGGAGATCCCGCTGGAGGAGTTCACCGCGAGCTACGACCCCTTGACGCGCGCCATCCTCGAGCAGGGCGGGCTCTTCCCCTTCGTCGCGCGCTTCCTGCGCGGCGAGGTGCCGGTCGAGCCGCCGCCGACGCCGCGCCGGCCCATGACCATGGCCGAGAAGGTGCTCGCCTCCCACGTGGTGACGAGCGAGATCGATCCCACCCAGCACTGGGTGAAGCCCGGCGACGCCTGCCTGGTGCGGGTGGACGGCGGCTACAGTCACGAGTTCACGACCGCGCAGGTGCACCACTTCCTCACCCGCGAGTTCGGGCCCGACTACGCGGTCGCCGACCCGAGCAAGTTCGCCGTCTTCGAGGATCACCTGCTCTACGCGACCGGCGTCGCGCGCATGCTGCGCTTCTCCGACCAGATCGAGACCCTGCGGCGCCTGCAGCGCGAGTTCCAGGCGCACACCGGGGTGCGCGACTACTCCGCGCGCGACGGGGTCTCGCCCGGCATCTGCCACCAGGTGGCGCGCGAGCATTTCGTCGACCCCGGCGACTTCGTGCAGGCCACCGACTCGCACACCTGCATGGGCGGCGGCAACAACGCGCTGGCCTGGGGTGTCGGGGCCACCGAGTACGCGGGCCTGGTCTACTCCGGGATCACCTTCGTGAAGGTGCCCGAGTCGATCCGCTTCGAGCTGATCGGCCGGCTCGACCCGGGCTGCACCGCGAAGGACGTGATGCTGCACATCCTCGAGACCTTCGCCGTGCGCGAGGACACGCTCGACCGCGTGATGGAGTTCGGAGGCCCCGGGCTGGCCTCGCTCCCCATGGACGAGCGCGCGACCCTGTGCAACATGGCCACCGAGTGCTCGGCACGCTCCGGGATCTGCGAAGCCGACGAGGAGACCGCGCGCTGGATCGCCGCGCACCGCCCGGGCGCGGACCCGGCGGCGCTCGCGGCGCGCTTCGTGCGGCCCGACCCCGGCGCCGAGTACGCCGGAGGGGTGCACCGCATCGACCTCTCGGGCATCGTGCCGATGGTGGCCAAGCCCTCCGACCCGACCTACGGCGTTCCGATCGCCGAGCTGGGCGAGGTGGCGATCGACATCGCCTACGCGGGCTCCTGCACCGCAGGCAAGGAGCACGACCTCGACGACTACGCGCGCGTCCTCGCGGAGGCGGTCGCCTCCGGCCGCAAGGTGGCGCCGGGCGTGCGCATGGTGCTGCAGTTCGGCAGCGAGACCGTCCGCGAGTACGCGAAGAGCCGCGGCTACCTCGAGACGTTCCAGCGCGCCGGGGTCGAGGTGATCCAGCCCGGCTGCGGCGCCTGCATCGGCTGCGGTCCGGGCGTCTCGGAGCATGCAGACCAGGTGACGGTCAGCGCCATCAACCGCAACTACGCCGGCCGCAGCGGCCCGGGCCGGCTCTACTTGGCCTCGCCGCTCTCGGTGGCGGCGAGCGCGGTCGAGGGGCGCATCACGAGCTACCAGCCGGGGATGTTCCGCAGGCCGGCCCTGGCCGGATCGCGCTGAGGGGGCGCCATGGTCGAGTACGACATCGCGGTGATCGCCGGGGACGGGATCGGGCCGGAGGTCACGCGCGAGGCCTTGCGCGCCCTCGACGCGGCGGCGGAGCTCTACGGCTTCCGGACTCGGCGCACGAGCTATCCCTTCGGCTCCGAGCACTACCTCAGGACCCAGGAGATCTTCCCTGACGCGGCCTTCGCGGAGCTGCACCAGCGGGACGCGATCTTCCTCGGCGCGATCGGGGACCCGCGCGTGCCGGTCGGCTTGATCGAGTACGGGATCATTGCGCGCATGCGCTTCGAGCTCGACCTGTACGTCAACCTGCGCCCGATCAAGCTCTACGACGCGTCGCTGTGCCCGCTCAAGGGCAAGGAGCCGGCGGACGTCGACATGGTCATCGTGCGCGAGAACACCGAGGACGCCTACTGCGGCGCCCACGGCTTCGCGCACAAGGGGCAGCCGCTCGAGGTGGCGACGCAGACGATGATCTACACGCGCGCGGGCGTCGAGCGCGCGGTGCGCTTCGCCTTCGACCTGGCGCGCGAGCGCAAGCGCAAGCGCCTGATGCTGATCGACAAGGCGAACGCCGTGCGCGCGCAGGACATCTGGACCCGCACCTTCGCCGAGGTCGCGCTCGAGTATCCCGACGTGGCGACCGAGCACGCCTACATCGACGCCGCGTGCATGTGGATGGTCAAGAACCCCGAGTGGTTCGACGTGGCGGTCACGCCGAACCTCTTCGGCGACATCATCACCGACCTGGGGGCGATGATCCAAGGCGGCATGGGCATCGCCGCCTCGGGCAACCTGCACCCCGGACAGGTCAGCCTCTTCGAGCCGATCCACGGCTCGGCGCCGAAGCACGCGGGCAAGAACCAGGCCTCGCCGGTCGCCGCGATCCTGGCCGCGGGCATGATGCTCGACCACCTGGGCGAGAAGTCCGCCGCCGCCGCGATCGAGGCCGCGGTGATCGAGCTCCTGCGCTCGCGCCGCCTCAAGGGCGTCGGTACGGGCACGCACTCGACCAGCGAGGTCGGCGACCTGGTCGTCTCCGAGCTGCGCGCCGCGCGCGGCGTGCCGAGCGCGCGCTAGCCCGAACGATTCACCAGGCGGCGAGCGAAACGTCGCAAATGCCGGTGGATGCAAGGCAGGCGACGGAGGGCACCGGAGAGGTAAGCGCCGGTCCCGCGAATGCGGGATCGCAACCTGCCAGTGGCAGGTTGCGAAGGGGTAAGCTCCGGTCCCGCGGAAGCGGGATCGCAGCCTGCCCGTGGCAGGCTGCGAAGGAGACCCCCCCTTGACAGGTCGTCGAGGAGCTAGGGCGGAGCCTAACGCAGCAGGCGCCGGCAGTTGCGGCGTTGCAGCCGGCGGCTGGTGAATCGTTCGGGCTAGGCGAGGCGCTCCCGGCACGGGCGCGGTCCCGCGCGGCGCTCAGGGGCAGAACGTCGCGCTCAGCGCATCGCTCAGGTTGAAGCCGCTCTGCAGCGGTCCCTTCGAGTCGCGGTACCAGAACTGGAAGTTCCAGGTCGAGCCGGGGACGATGGCACCGCCCATCGGCAGCTTCTGCGCGACGTTTCCCTGCGGGCTCGCGGTGACCGGCGGCAAGCGGAGGATGCCGCCGCCGACGCAGCGATAGCCGTCGCCGAAGGGCACGAGCAGCTTCGAAGGCCCGTAGAAGAAGATGCCGTGGGCGAGCGACGGCACGTTGCGCGCGGTGAGCACGAGGTTCGCGATCACGACCGAAGGCCCGCCCTGGTGGCCGATGCGCGCGCCGATGCCGGTCGAGTTCGCGCCAGCGAAGCAGTAGCTCTCGAGTTCGGGACAGGAGGCGAGGTGGATGCTCGCGCTGCCCGGTCCGAAGCCGACGTCGAAGGCGCCGATCGCGAACTCGTCGCGCCCGTCGCCGTTCAGGTCGCCGAGCCCGCTCAGGGACCAGGCGAACGCGTCCTCCTGGCCAGCGCTGGTCAGCGAGAGCAGGAGCGCGCCGCTGGCTCCCGAGAAGATCCGGGCCGCCCCCGAGGGCACGAATCCGGGCTGCGTCATTCGCGTGCCGGCGAGCACGTCCGGCACACTGTCGCCGTCGAAGTCTCCGGCGCCCGCGACCGCCCAGCCGAGGTGCTCCTTCGTGGCGGTGCCGAGGAACTGGTGCAGCAGCGACCCGTCGCGCCCGGAGCGCACCTGGACGGCTCCCACGTCCTTCTGCGTGGCCGAGTCGGCGGCCGGGAGACCGAGGATCAGGTCGGGAAAGCCGTCCAGGTCCACGTCGCCTGCGCCCGCCACCGAGTGGCCGAGCAAGTCGTCGAGGCCGGCTCCCGTGAACAGGTGCAGCACCGAGCCATCCCGGCCCGAGTACACGCGCGCCGCCCCGGAGAAGGACGAGGCGCCGTCCTCGCGGGGCGCTCCGGCAAGCACGTCGGCGAACCCGTCGCCGTCGACGTCGCCCGGCCCCGCGACCGCGAAGCCGAGCCAGTCGCCCGCCGCATCGCCGTCGGCGCGCCACAGGAGCGAGCCGTCCTTACCCGAGATCGCGTAGACCGAGCCCGAGTCCTGCGCGCCGTGGTCCTCCTTGTGGGCTCCGATGGCGAAGTCGGGCACGCCGTCGCCGTTGCAGTCGCCGAGCCCGGCCACCGCCGCGCCGAACTCCGCCCCGGGCGACTCGGCCTGGAACGTGAAGATCGGGAGGCCGGTCTTGCCCGAGAAGACGCGCGCGCTGCCCAGCGGCATGGATCCGTCGCTGTCCCCGGGTGCGCCGGCCAGGAGGTCCGCCCGGCCGTCGCCGTCCAGGTCTCCCACTCCGGAAACGGCCCAGCCGAAGCGCGCGCCGTCGGCTCCGCCGTCGTTGAGCACGATGAGCTGGCCGGTCGTTCCCGAGTACACGAAGGCGGTGCCGTTGTCGGTGAGGCCGTAGGCATTGCGGCCGGGGGCCCCGACGATCAGGTCCGGCTTGCCGTCGCCGTTCACGTCCCCCGCGGGGGCCAGGGAGCGGCCGAACCTGTCTTGAGGCGCCTCCCCGGCGAGGGTGTGGAGGCTCGCCTGGCCCGCTCCGATGGAGCTCATGAGTGATAGGGCAAGAATGCACGAGAACACTCGTTCGCTGGGGCGGATCATCGCTTCTTCCTCCGCCAGCCGGGGATCGCCGCCGCGGATCCCGTTCCGCGCCGGCTGGCTGGCGCCGTGCCTAGTGCCGCGATCGTAGCCGGTCACACCCATCTGTCCGCGCCGATCACCGGGTTCCGGGGCGATGAGTCGGACGCGGCACGGGCCTGGCTGCCTCGGGCAACCCGCGCCCCCGGACAGGTCAGCCTCTTCGAGCCGATCCCCGGCGCGACCGCCGCCGTGATCGAGCTCCCACGCCCGCATCGCGTGGCGAGTTGGCCCGGCGCGTGCGAGCGTGATCCGTCCGCCGACCCCGTACGGCTATACTCGACCGGCGATGGGTGCAACGCTTTCCACAAACCTCGACGACCCGCGAGCGATCCCCTACTTCCTGTGGGATGATCCGATGACCGTTGCCGAGCTGCGCGAGCGTCTGAGGACCGTTTCCCCGCCGGAACGCCATCGCCTGCTCGGCAAGATCCTGCGCGAGGCTCGCGACAGCGACGTTTGGCGTTTCACGACTCCGGCCGAGGTCGCGTCGGCCTGGGCCCAGATCGAGCCACACCTCGGCCGCCGCCGCGGGTTCTGGACCTTCCTGTTCGCAGAATGGCGGGCCCAAGGATTGCTCTGAACCTGGTTGGCTCCCAAGTCGACTGCCGTGCCGCGTACTCGACTCAGCGCATTCCAGCACGAGCTCCTGGATGCCTTTTTCGAGCGCTCCGGGGACTTCTTCCTGACGGGCGGAGGCGCGTTGGCCGGATTCCATCTCGGCCACAGGACGACGGAGGATCTGGATCTCTTCACGACCATCGACGTCTTGGACGCGGGTGTCGACGCCCTGCGGGGTGCCGCGTCCTCGCTCGGTGCGGGCCTCGAGAGCCTCCGCACCTCGCCGACCCTCCGTCGCTTCCTGGTGCGACGGGGAAACGAGACCGTCCTCGTCGATCTCGTGTTCGAGCCTGTACCCCAGGCCCGGGCCGAGAAGCCTAGACGCGGCAAGATCCGGATCGACCCTCCCGAGGAGATCCTGGCGAACAAGCTCTGCGCATTGCTCTCGCGCTCGGAGCTCCGCGATCTTGTGGACGTACTGGAGCTGGAGCGGGCGGGCTTTCCCGTGGATTCCGCCTTGCCGTGGGCGATGAAGAAGGACTCGGGCTTGACCCCGGCTCAGCTCGCTTGGGTGCTCTCCCAGATCCACATCGGGGACGACGCCCGGATTCCTGGAACGCGTTCGCCCGAGGAGGTTCGCGAGTATCTCGCGGATCTACGAACCCGCTTGGCGGGGCTTTCGATGCCGCGCTGAGGCGCGAGGGCAAGACGTCACGTCGACTTCTCCGGAACCGCGCCGGTCGTTCGCGCTCTCCT